>NZ_JBAMDJ010000043.1:0-50576 GCF_036961705.1 Pseudomonas sp. 3JA | reverse complement strand
TACCTTGGATTTCATGATGCGGTGCCAATCCCCTGTGGGAGCGAGCTTGCTCGCGATTACGGTGTGTCAGCTCATATATCCGGCACTGACCCACCGCTATCGCGAGCAAGCTCGCTCCCACATTGGGATGTGGTTCAGTTCAGGCATTGGCGGGACTGGTTACAGCTACGCGATCAGCCGTGGCGGCCGGTCGGTACAGGATGTAGGAGTAACACCCCAGGCAGATCAGCCAACAGAACACCGCCGTCCACACGTTGTGGGAAAAGAAATGCGCCCCTTGCATCATCCGCCCCAGGGAAAACACCGTTCCCAACGTAAAGGCGAGTACCAGGGCCTGGCGGGCCAGGCGTGGACGGCGGTCGCGTAGCACAAAAAACAGCGCAAACAACGTGAACCCAGTGGCGGCGTGACCGCCGGGCCAGCATCGACCGGGTTTGTCCGTGGCCGGGCGTGGGCTGAGCAGTTCGCTATAGGTTTCCTTGCCACCGAATTCCTTCAGGCTCCAGGGGCATTGCACTGCTGTCACCGCTTTCATCGGCGTGACGAATGACGTCGCCAGTGCCAGGGACAGCACCAGGCAACCGAGCTCGCGCTTGAGCGGTTTGAGCCGGGCGATGAAGAACGAGCTGATGAATCCCAGGACCGCCAGCATGGAAAATACGATCACCACCTCTTTGGCCCGGTCGTGCAGAATGTCCTCCAGGAAAAAGCTGTGTCGACCGATAAATCCACCCGCCATCGGGTCGTAAAACAGCTTGGCCAGGTCCATGTCCAGCGTGGTCAGTTCCAGTAACACCAGAATCGCTGCGACAACGGCAGGCAGGCCGAGGGCAATCCAGAAATTCAGGGGCCTGGAAGCGGGGCGGATGGCGGTGGAAACCATGGCAGTACCTTTGGTGGTGGGGGACGTAAGCAGCGCGATGCGCAGTCTGGTCTGTGTTGCGTCGGGACGGTGTGAATGTTGGGTGAAAAACTCGTCAATGCCTTGCAGTCTGGCTGTGGGTCCAGGCTGCCACAGCCGATACAATCCTAGCCGTCAGCCAAACTTGGCCGTAAGCTGCGCGGGCCAAGATGGCCGTTAATTGCGTACGCTGAGGTGCTCATGCGAATTCTATTGGTCGAAGACAACCGCGATATCCTGGCCAATCTGGCCGATTACCTGGGGCTCAAGGGCTATACCGTCGATTGTGCCCAGGACGGTTTGTCGGGGTTGCACCTGGCCGCGACCGAACACTACGACCTGATCGTGCTCGACATCATGCTGCCGGGCATCGACGGCTACACCTTGTGCAAGCGCCTGCGCGAAGACGCCCGGCGCGATACGCCGGTGATCATGCTCACCGCCCGGGATCAGTTGGACGATCGTTTGCAGGGCTTCAAGTCCGGCGCCGATGACTACCTGATCAAGCCGTTTGCCTTGTCGGAACTGGCGGCGCGGATCGAAGCCGTCATGCGTCGATCCCAGGGCGGTGGCCGGCGGGCTTTGCAGGTCGGCGACCTGAGCTATGACCTCGATACCCTTGAAGTGACGCGCGAAGGAAAGCTGCTCAAGCTCAACCCCGTAGGCCTCAAGCTGCTGGCGGTACTGATGCAGAAAAGCCCCCACGTGCTGCGCCGCGAAATCCTCGAAGAAGCCTTGTGGGGCGATGACTGCCCGGACAGCGACAGCCTGCGCAGCCACGTTCATCAACTGCGCCAAGTGATCGACAAACCGTTCGACAAACCGTTGTTGCACACCGTACATGGCGTCGGCTATCGCTTGGCCGAGGGCCGCGATGGAGTTTAAGCAGAGCCTCGCCCAACGGATCATCATCGCCTTTGCGCTGATGAGCGCACTGGTGGCAGGCGCTTTCGCCATGGGCATCGTGGCGACGGTCCACCTGGTGGAAGAGAAGCTGATTTCCGCCGGGCTTGGCGGTGATTTGCAACGCCTGCTGTTGATGGACAGTGTCTCGGACTGGAACCATCGGCCGGAACCCGACCAGTTGTTTTATTTCAGCGGCGGCCCGGGGGACTTCGAGTTGCCCAAGGATCTGCGCCATCTGGAGCGCGGTTTCCACGAGGTGTTTCGCGAGCAGTTGTCCTATCACGCCATGGTAGAGATCGTTGATGGACGGCACTACGTGTTGCTGCAGGATCAGAGCGATTTCGAAGAGCGCGAACGGGTGCTGTTCGCCGTGGTGCTGGTGGGTTTCGTGCTCAGCCTGGCACTGGCGGTATTTCTGGGCTGGGTCCTGGCACGCCGGGTAATGGCGCCGGTGGTTCGCCTGGCCCGGCAAGTGCGTCATCGCGATCAGCTGCTGGGGCTCGCGCCGCCGCTGGCCCCGGATTATGCCGCCGATGAGGTGGGTGAACTGGCGGTGGCGTTCGACGCCACACTGGGGCGCTTGCGCCAGGCCTTGACCCGCGAGCGGTTGTTCACCAGCGACGTGAGCCACGAGTTGCGCACACCGTTGATGGTCCTGGCGACCTCTTGTGAGTTGCTGTTGGAAAACCCGGCGCTGGACCCGCGCGGTCGAACCCAGGTCGAGCGCATCAATCGGGCCAGTGAAGAGATGCGCGAGCTGGTGCAGACCTTCCTGATGCTCGCCAGGGCCGAGCGTGAAGACAACGGCATGTCGCCTCGACTGACCTTGGGGCAGGTGGCCGAGAACCTCCTTGGCGTGTGGCGTGCCCCCATCGAATCCAAAGGTCTGACGCTGATCTTCGAACCTGGGCAACCCGTCGACACCCTGTATAACGCCACGTTCCTGACGGCCGTGATGGGCAATCTATTGCGTAACGCCCTGCACTACACTGACCAGGGTTTTATCCGCCTGTCGCTGACCACCACCGGATTCGTGGTCGAGGACAGCGGCGTGGGGATTCCAGAGGAGAAGCGCGAGGCGATGTTCGAGCCGTTCGTGCGCGGAAACGAAAAACGCGGTGAGGGATTGGGATTGGGCTTGTCTCTGGTGCAGCGCATCTGCGAGAACCAGGCTTGGACAGTCAGCCTCAGTACGATGGAGCCCAATGGTTGCCACTTCGAGGTGGAATTGAATCCAGAGGGCTAAACCTCCATGCCGAAAAGTCTTGTAAACATTGGAGCGTTTACCTGACTTTATTTTCACAAAGGCATGACATTCCGATCCATAAGGTGGGGCCGATCAGTCATTGAGGCCCGCCTAATGTCCAAGCCCATCAAGCTGGAATTTTCTGAAAAATACGACGAGCAGCACGCCAGGGAATATTTTCATAAGCACCGCCGTGGCTTGAGTCGCCGTCTTTCCAATCAGCGAGATCAACAACTGGCCCGGCGTGCATTGGCCCTCGTCGGAGACCCCGGCCTGGTCCTGGACCTGCCCTGCGGTGCCGGGCGCTTCTGGTCTTTGTTAGCCGAAAAGCCGAATCGAGTCATCATCGGCGCGGACAATTCCGAGGCCATGCTCAAGACCGCAATGGAGGCTCAACCGACCGATGTGGTGAAACGGGTACAACCCTTGCACACTTCTGCGTTCGACATCGCGTTGCCTGATAACGCCGTCGATAGCATTTTTTGCATGCGTCTGTTGCACCACATCGGTGAACCCGTGCACCGACTGGCGATTCTGAAGGAATTCGAGCGTGTCAGCCGCGACAGTGTGATCGTTTCATTGTGGGTTGATGGCAATTTCAAGGCCTGGAAACGCAAGCGTCTGGAGCGCACTCGTGGGCAGAAAGACTACCAGAATCGATTTGTGTTACCGACAGATACAGTAGAAGAAGAGTTTCGGCAGTCTGGGTTTCGCATTCAGGAACGGCTGGATTTCCTACCGCTCTATGCCATGTGGCGAGTTTATGTATTGCGCAAGAGGTAAGGGCATGGGTGTACAGGCAGCAGAACCATCAATGTTTCTTCTCGACGACTTTGAACATTTCTGGAGTCAGCAGGGTGATTGGGTGGAAGAACCTAATGTACGTCGCGGTGGTGAAAGCGGCGTGCAGCGGATCAAGAGCAAGGATGGCAAGCTGCTTTATGCCAAGCGTCAGACCGGACATATTTATCGCAGCTGGCTGCACCCATTTGGTAGACCGACCGTGCTGCGCGAGCAAGACGCACTCCTGGCGTTGACCCGACTGGATGTTCGCGTCCCCCAGCTCATTTTCTGTGGCGCCCAATGGGACCCGGTTCACCAGTGGCGTGCGCTGCTGGTAACCGAGGCGCTGGAAGGTTTTGAAGAGATCGAGCACTGGTATGCCGGGGGGGGCCGCGAGCGCCATGGCGAAGCCGTGCATGATCAAATCCTCCTGGCACTGGCTGAAAACCTGGCCCGCATGCACAAGGGCCGTTGGCAACATGGCTGTATCTACATCAAGCACGTCTTTGTGCGCGTGACCGGGGAGGGCGAGGCGGCCAAGGCCGAAGTGGCTTTGCTCGATTTTGAAAAGTGTCGCCAGCGTCTGACCGCCCAACGTGCGGCATCCCATGACCTGAAGCAGCTGCGGCGCCACTCGTCGTTCAGCGAGGCTGACTGGAAAAAACTGGTCTATTTTTACGAGGCGGCGTTTGGCAGCGCTATCAAAGGTTTATAGCGATGAAACTAGAAATTGCTAGAGGTTTGTTTTTAGTCGGAGCTCTGGCAGTTGCGTCGATGGCGGTGGCTGTCTGGGAACAGCCTCGTTCGCAGATCCTCAGTGCGTCCAGTGCGGGTGCGTATTGTCCGCTGCCGCGTGTGGCAAAGACCAGTGAGGCGATCCGACCGGACGATGATCTGTTGCTGTTCATGTTCAGCCTGTCCCAAGGAATGAGGCCGCAGAGTTGAACATCACGAAGCCCAAAAGGCCTCGCTTGTGCGAGGCCTTTTTTTTTCCTGCCGCAATCTCCAGTCGAGCACTGAAACCTGTGGCGAGGGAGCTTGCTCCCGCTGGACCGCGAAGCGGTCCCAATCGATTGCTCAGGTAGCCTTGGTGCATTGACGACTGCTTTGCAGCCGAGCGGGAGCAAGCTCCCTCGCCACAAAAAACCTCCTGTTCCCTTCTGGCCGCCGTCAGGGTTTATCGGGCTTGGCCAGCAGCGTGTAGACGCAAGGCAACACGAACAGCGTGAACAAGGTGCCAATCGACATCCCGGTGGCGATCACCGTGCCAATGTCGAAGCGGCTCACCGCCCCGGCGCCTGTGGCGAAGATGAGCGGCACCATGCCGAACACCATCGCAGCGGTGGTCATCAGCACCGGCCGCAGACGAATCGACGCGGCTTGTTCCACGGCTTCCCGCGGTGTCAGGTTCTGTTCCCTGCGCAGCTGGTTGGCGAATTCGACAATCAGGATCCCATGCTTGCTGATCAGGCCAATCAACGTCACCAGCCCCACCTGGGTATAGATGTTCATGCTCGACCAGCCGAGGAACAACGGAATCAAGGCGCCGCAAATCGACAACGGCACGGTCACCAGGATCACCAGCGGGTCCCGGAAGCTTTCGAACTGCGCGGCCAGCACCAGGAAGATAATTGCCAAGGCCAGGGCAAAGGTCACCCACAACGCGCTGCCTTCCTGTACGAATTGGCGTGAAGCCCCGGCGTAATCGAAGGCGAACCCCGCTGGGGCTTCCTCCCGGGCGATCTGGCGGACGGTCTCGATCGCCTCGCCCATGCTTACGACGGGAAAGCCCGAAATGGTCACCGCATTGAGCTGCTGGAACTGGTTCAGCTGTCGCGGTCGCGCCCGGTCGCTGACCTTGATCAGGGTCGACAGCGGGAGTGATTCACCCTTGGCATTTTTCACGTAGTAGTTGTTCAACCAGTCCGGGTTGTCCCGGAAGGGGCGTTCGACCTGGGCAATGACCTTATAGCTGCGCCCCTCGAGGGTGAAGCGGTTGATCTCGGCTTCACCCAGCAGTGTCGCCAGGGTACCGCCCAGATCCTGCATCGAGACGCCCATCTGGGCGGCCTTGGCGCGATCGATATCCACCACGACTTCGGGTTTGTCGAACGCCAGGTCAATGTCCATGAAGGCGAACTTGCCGGATTCCAATGCGCGCTTTTTGACACGCTCGGCAATCTCCAGCAGCGTCGCATAATCCTTCGGCGAGTTGATGACGAACGCAAATGGCAAGCCTTCGCCAGTGCCCGGCAGTGAGGGCAGGTTGAAACCGAAGATCTGCAAACCAGGCACGCTTTCGAGCTTGGCCTGGACCTCTGGCAGGATTTCCATCTGGGTGCGGCTGCGTTCGTTCCAGGGCTTGAGCAGGAAGCCGCCGATGCCCGACTGTACGCCGTTGTAGCCGTTGATCTGGAACGAGGAGTAGTACTCCGGGAACTCCTTGAAGATGGTAATGAAGTGATCGGTGTAGGTGTTCAGGTAGTCGAGGTTGGTTGGCTGCGGGGCGTTGGCCATCATGAAGATGATGCCCTGGTCCTCGTCGGGGGCCAGTTCGGACTTGGTGAACATGATCAGCACCGGGATCAGCAGCAGTACGATCACGGCGAACACCAGTACCACCGGCCGGGTGTTGAGCGTGCCGTGAAGCATGCGCTGGTAACGGCTCTTCAAACGCTCGAAAACCATGTCCAGCCGATGGGCCAGCCCCGAGGGGTTCTCATCGTGGCGCAGGAGCATGGCGCACATCATCGGTGACAAGGTCAGGGCGACGATGCCGGAGATCACCACCGCCCCGGCCAGGGTCAATGCGAACTCCTTGAACAAAGCGCCCGTCAGGCCCTGGAGCAGGCCGATCGGCGCGTACACCGCCGCCAGGGTGATGGTCATCGAGACCACCGGCATGGCGATTTCTCGAGCACCTTCTATCGCGGCGTCGAATGGTGTCTTGCCTTCCTCGATATGCCGGTGAATGTTCTCCACCACCACGATGGCGTCGTCCACTACCAGGCCGATGGCGAGCACCATGGCCAGCAGGGTCAGGAGGTTCATCGAGTAGCCCATCAACTGCATGAAGAACATCACGCCGATCATCGACAGCGGGATGGTCACCACCGGGATGACCACCGAACGCAGGGCACCGAGGAACAGGAACACGACGACGATGACGATCAGCACCGCCTCGAACAGGGTTTTCACCACTTCGTCGATCGAGGCCTGGATGAACAGGGTGGCGTCGTAGGCAATCTCGGCCTTGAGGTTGGCCGGGAGCTGGGCCTCCATGTCCGGCATGATCTTGCGTACTTCCTTGATCACATCCAGCGGGTTCGCACCGGGTGTGGCCTTGATCCCTATGTACACCGAGGGTGTGCCACCAAAGGAACTGATGGTGTCGTAGTTCTCGGCGCCCATTTCCACGCGGGCGACGTCTCGCAGCAACACCCGGCTGTCGCCGTCGGTCTTGAGCGGGATCGCGGCGAAGGCCTCGGCGGACTTGAGTTCGGTGTTGGCGTTGATGCTGGTGACGATGTATTCGCCTTTCACTTCACCGGCGGCGGAGAGGAAGTTGTGCTGGCGCACGGCATTGGTTACGTCGGCGGCAGTCAGGCCGAAGCCGGCGAGCTTGACCGGGTCCAGCCACAGGCGCATGGCGAAGACCTGGTTGCCGAGGATCTCCGCCTCGGCCATGCCGGGCAATGTCGCCAGCTTGGGCTGGATCACCCGTGACAGGTAGTCGGTGATCTGCGGGTTGTTCAGTTCCTTGCTGAAGAAGCTGATGTACATCAGTGCCGAGGCATCGGCGGCCTCGCGGCTGAGGACCGGGTCTTCGGCATCCTGGGGCAACTGGTTCTTGACCTCGTTGGCCTTGGCCAGCAGTTCGGTAAAGAGCCGGTCGCTGTTGGAGCCGATGCGGGCATAGACCGAAATCACCGAGAAGTTCTGGCGACTGACCGAGGTCATGTAGTCGATGCCCTCGGCACTGGCCAGGCTCTGTTGCATCGGTTGGGTGATGTAGCCCTGGATGGTCTCGGCGTTGGCCCCGGGGTAGGCGGTGGTCACCGTGATCAGGGCGTTTTCCATTTGTGGATACTGACGCAGGGGCAGCTTGCTCCAGGCCTGGAAACCCAGGAGCACGATCAACAGGCTGACCACGGTGGCGAGCACCGGACGGCGGATGAACGGATCGGTAAAAGCCATGGGGGTTCCTTGATCAGTCCGCGCGCGGCGGGCTGTTCTGTTCGGTCAGGGTCTTGTCGTCGCTGACGGCGATCGGCGTACCGTTATCGAGCTTGATCTGGCCGGCGATCACGACTTGGTCGCCGCTCTGCACACCTTTGGTAACCAGCACCTGCCCGTCGCGTCGCTCGCCGGTTTCAACGAAACGCCGTTCAGCGATCAGGACCGGCTGGCCCTTGTCGTCTTTCTCGACTGTGCCGTCGGCGGCTTTCTTTTGCGCCACCACGTACATGGAGTTGCCGTAGAGGGTGTAGGTCACGGCGCTTTCCGGCACGACGATTCCGGCGGCCACGTCCGGCAGGATCACCTGCAGGTTGGTGAACATGCCGGGCAGCAGCTTGCCGTCGGGGTTGGCCAGGGTGGCACGCACCAGGACGTTGCGGGTGCTGTCCTCGACCTTGGGGTTGATCGCGCTGATGGTGCCGACGAAGGTCTGCCCGGGATAGGCCGAGACGCTGACGTTGACCGGTTGGGCGACCGCGAGCCTGGGCACGGTTTGCTCAGGTACGTAGAAGTCCACATAAAGGCTGCTGAGATCCTGCAGGGTAGCGATCACCGTGCCGCTGGCCAGGTAGTCGCCGACGTCCACCTGGCGAATGCCGATGGTGCCGCTGAATGGCGCCAGAATCTGTTTTTTGGCCAGCGAAGCCTTGAGCTGGTTGACCGTGGCCTGGTTCTTCTTCAGTTGTGCCGAGAGCCGGTCGAATTCGCCCTTGGAGATCGCCTGGCTGCCCACCAGCTGTCGGCCGCGACCGAAATCCAGTTGCGCCAGGCCAAGGTCGGCCTCGGCGGTTTCCAGCAGGGCGCTTTCGACTTCACTATCCAGTTGCAGGAGCGGCTGGCCCGCCTTGACCTTCTGCCCGGACTGGAACTGCACCTTCTGCACGGTCCCGGCGATTTCCAGGCTCAGGTCCACGCCTTGCAGGGCCTTGAGGCTACCGACGGTGGGCAGGCGTGCCTGCCAGGGCTGCTCGATGGCCTTGGCCACGGCCACGCTGACCGGTGGTTTCGGTGCAGAAAACATCTGGATCTGCTGGTAAATGGAGAAGGCCTTGTAGCCGGCGAGCAACAGCACCACCAGCAGGACAACACCCAACATGATCAGCATGCGGCGTCGCAGCATGTTCCACTTCCTTGGAAAAGAGCTGAGAGAAAATACAGATAGGCGGGCACATTACCCTGAGTGTGCGGGCTATTCCAGATGCTGGCGGGCTGGAGGTGCGTGGGATTTTTCCGAAAAATCAGGGAGCTCGGCGCCGATGGGCTTCGCTCCCTGGCTCAGGCCAGATGCAAATGGTTGTCCCAGAGCCCTGCCGGCAGATCCAGCGGCTTTGCAACCAGTTGTGTCTGCCGGCAATCGTAATAACGGCAACGCCCTTGTCCCGACGTCACGACGAAACCGTCGGCCACCGCACCCACACCGGCACAGTCCGGTAAAGGTGCATCCAGGCGCACTTCACCGCTGTCCAGGTCCCAGATGAAAAAGCGGTTGCCACGGGGAGCGGTCAGGGCCACCAGGCGCAGGTCGCTGTGCACGGCGACGCTGGCGGTGTAGTGCCCCATGGCCTGCAATTGTTCCTCAGGCAGGGGAAACGCCTGGAACGGCTGGCCCGGCCGCTTGATCGCGAGCAGTTCCGACGACTCGTGGGCTGCGCCCATGAACTGCTGGCCGGAGACGATGGTGCCGTCACTGGCGATGCCGAGGTGGCGTACGCTGTTCATCGATTGGGCGAGGGTTTCCTTGCTCAGCAGGGTGCCATCGCGTTGCATCAGCACCAGGCTCGGCTCCATGGCGTCGAGGTTCATTTCGACCCGGCTTTCGGCCTCGGTGCGAATGCCGCCATTGGCCACCACCAGGGTTTCGCCGTCAGGCATCCATGAGACCTGGTGCGGACCGATGCCATGGGTGGAGATCTCGCCGCTGTGCACTAGCCGCTCGCCTTCGAAACGGTAAACGCCCAACAGGCCGCGTCCCGGGTCGGTGGTGTCGTTCTCGGTGGCGTACAGCCATTCGCCGCTGTTATGGATGACCGCGTGGCCGTAGAAATGTCGGTTCGGCAACGAGGCGATGGTTTGCAGCAGCGCCCCGTCGCGCAGGTCGATCAAGTAGCTTTCGGTGCCTGGACGACGGGCGACGAACAGCGCAATCGGCTGTGTCGGATGATTGATGATGTCATGGCAGCGTTGGCCGACTTGGGTGGCGAACACCCGGGTGCCGTCCAGTCGATAGCCGACGGCGTAGTGTTTGCCGTCGCCATCATCCCGTGCCGAAAGCAAGAGTGGGTGCTTGTCCTTTTGCTTGAACAGCGTCCAGCCGCCCAGGGTGACGGCGCCGAGCAGCAAGCTGCCCAGTGCCAGAACCTGACGTCGAAACATGATCAGTCACCGTCGTTGGCATTGAAGCCCAGTTGAATGCCCAGCGCCTTGGCCAGTTCGCCTTCGTGCAGGCGATGGACGACGTTGAGGCTGTCATACAAATCGTTGAGTTGCTGGCGCCCGGCATCGTCGTTGAGCATTTCGGTCAACGAGCGCTGGCTGCTGGCGAACAACTTCAAGGAGGCATCGTAGGCGGCGTCGATCTTGTCCGCCAACGGTTTCTGGTCGCTGGGCAGCAGGCCGCGCAGGCCCTTGTTGTCCACGCCGGCCCAGACGGTCCTGGCCGCGCTCAGGCTGGCCTCCAGGCCTTGCAGCGACGACTGGCTGCGCCAGGCATCGGCCTGGAACGGCTGTGGCACGCCCTTGCTCTGGCGGCCCATCGGCGTGCCGAGTTTTTTCTTCAGCGTGTCCAGGGCGGTGACCTGGACCCGCAGCAGGTCAGCGATGGCTTCGTGGGAATCGGCGTAGCGCTGGTTGGGGAATTTGCTCATCTGGGCGAGCATGCCGTCGTTGGTGTTCCAGCGCGACAGGATCTCTTCGGCCAGTTGTTTCTGGCGTTCACCAATGGCGGTGAGCAGCGGGCAATACTTGGCTTTTTGCGCACTGTCGGCCATGTCGATCTTGGCGTCGAACAGCAGGTATTCATAGGCCGAGAGGCCCTGGACCACGACGCTGGACTTGGCCAGGCCGGCGGCGTCGATCTGTGGCTCGCTGTTGACCAATTGCTCGACCTGACGGCCCACCAGGTTTTTCTTGTCCGGCCAGAACTGCACCTGCCAGGCGCGGTTGCCCTCGGCCAGCGGACCGATCAACAGCGGTTGCAATTCGGCCCAGGCTTTTTGTGCCTTGAGGAAATCGGCGCGGGCGGTTTCCAGGTTTTCCTTGCCTTGGCAGAACGCCAGGGCGCTGGTCGCCAGTTGCCGGTCGGCGTCGACCCAGCGGCTATAGGTCGGCAGGATCACTTGCTTGGCGATGGCGGCCGAGGTTACGGCTTGTGGATCCTGGGGCGAGCAGGCACCGAGGGCGATGGCGGCGAGGCTGGTGAACAACAGCTTGGGACGGAACATGTCGTGCTCCCACTTCTGGAAAAGGCATTTAAAGGGAATTCAGGAAGGCCAGCAACGCAGTGCGCTGCTCGGCATTGAACGCTAAAACCTGACGCTGCGCCGCTTGTGCTTCGCCGCCATGCCACAGCACGGCTTCGAGCAGGTTGCGGGCCCGGCCGTCATGCAGGAACTGGGTGTGGCCGTTGACGGTTTCGGTCAGGCCGATGCCCCACAGCGGCGGGGTTCGCCAGTCACGGCCGCTGGCCTTGAATTCGCTGCGGTTGTCCGCCAGGCCTTCGCCCATGTCGTGCAACAGCAGGTCGGTGTAAGGGCGGATGAACTGGTTCGCCAACTCCGGTTCGGCGGCGTTGGCGGAGGTGGTGTATTTCGGGGTGTGGCAGGACTGGCAACCGGCCTGGAAGAACAGATTCTTGCCCGCCAGCACCTGGGGTGAATTCACCTCGCGCCGGGCCGGTACGGCGAGGTTGCGGCTATAGAACAGCACCAGTCGCAGGATGTTGTCGCTGACTTCCGGTTCGCCATCGGAGCCGTTGCCGCTGGGCGCACGCTTGCAGTCGGCCTGGGTCTGGGTGCAGTCGTCGAAGGGTCGCAGGCTTGTCGTCAGGCCCATGTCGCCGGAGAACGCGTGGACATTCTGCTGGTTGAGGTTGGGCTGTCCGGCCTTCCAGCCGAACCTTCCCAGGACGGTTTTTTGCTGGGCATCGTCCCAGACCTCGTTGGGACGCCCGGCGATGCCGTTTTTCTCCCGGGCCTGTGCTTCGGCGTTTGCGAGGATGGCTTCGTCGGGGATCGCCTCGAGCAGTCCCAGGCCGATCATCGGCGGGGCGACGCGGGCGGAAAAACGCGTGTCCGGGTGCATCGGCCCATAGGCCAGTTGGGTAATCTGCAGGTCTGGCTTGCGTAGTTCCACCACGGTGCCGTCCTTGAAACGCACCGGGACCGGCGTGTAATCGACCCGCACCTTGCCTTCGGGGGCGACGCCGGGCACGGACATGTCCTGTAATTGCCCGCCGTAAACCGGTTCCGGCACGACGCCCAATTGTTCGATGACCTTGGCGTAGGGCGGTGTGTCGGGGATCGACAGGCGTACCAGCATCGATACCGCGGTGGTCGCGTCCGGCGCAGGTGGGTGGCCGCGGCCGTCCTTGATGTGGCAGTTCTGGCAGGCGTTGGTGTTGAACAAGGGCCCGAGGCCGTCGCGAGCGGTGGTGGTCGAGGGGGCGATCACCCAGGGGCTGCGGAAGAAACTGTTGCCGACGCTGAAATCCACGCGCCGTGAGGGCGGCAGGTTGGCCGAGGGCAGGGAAAAGGCGTTCTGGTCCGTCTTGCGTACTGTCGCGGCGCCACCGGAACGGGCTTCACCCGGTTCGGCCTGGGTAAAGCGCGGGGCATCATCGCAGGCGCTCAGGCCCAGGGCCATGAACAGCGCACATAAACGAAGAGGCAACGACGGCATCGGGCGTCCTGGGAGATGAGTGAAAACGAGGGCGCAAAGTCTAACAGGGCGGGGCTGTTTGAATAAGAGGAATTATCGTTTGGTTGAGGGGGGCGCGCTTGCCTGGCGGCAACACTGCTCACTCAGGCTTGCTCGATTCCCTGTGGCGAGGGAGCTTGCTCCCGCTCGGTTGCGCAGCAACCGCAAAATCTTGGGGCCGCTTCGCAGCCCAGCGGGAGCAAGCTCCCTCGCCACAGGGTGCAGCGTTGCCCTGGAGTCAACAGATCAACTGTTCATTTGCAGGTTACGGCTGGACGACCGCCCCCGGCACCAACGGTAACTCCAGCGTCGCGATGAACCCGCCGCCAGGATGATTGCCCAGCACCAGCGTGCCGCCGTGGCGTTCGGCGGCACGGCGCGCGATGGCCAGGCCCAGGCCATGGCCGGCGGCGGTCTGGCCGGGCGCGCGATAGAACGGCTCGCCCAATTGTCCCAGGTGTTCGGCATCCACGCCTGGCCCGTGGTCGCGCACGCTGATCAGGATCCGTTCACCCTGGCGCATCGCGTGCATCTCGATCGATTGCCCGGCCGGATTGAAGCGCTGGGCGTTGCGCAGCAGGTTGTCCACTGCTCGCTCGATCATGGTCGGCCAGCCCTTGAGGGTCAGGTCCGCCTCAGTTTCGAGCTGCACGGTTTGTTCCGGTGAGGCCAGTTGCGCATCTTTTTGCAGGGTGACGAGCAAACCGTTGAGTTCCACCTCTTCGGCGCTGGCGTTGTCGGCATCGACTCGGGCCAACACCAGGATTTCACTGATCAGCGCTTCCAGGCGATCGCATTCGCGGGTCAGGCGTGGCCAGAGCCTTTCACGCTCCTCGGGGCTGGCTCGTTCAGCCAAGGCCAAGGCAATGCGCAGCCGGGCCAGGGGCGAGCGCAGTTCGTGGGACACGTCGCGCAGCAGTTGTCGCTGGCTGGTGATCAAGCTTTGCAGGCGCGCGCCCATGCGGTTGAAGTCAGTGGCCAGTACGCCGAACTCATCTCGCCGGTTGGCCAGCTTGGCGAGGCTGTTCTGCTGATAGGCGGCCTGGCCCAAGTCATGCACCGCGCCACGCAGGCGACTCAGCGGGCGAGTGATGGAAAGCGTCACCAACAGGCTGAACAAGGTCAGCACCACCAGCGCGATCCCCAGCGCACTGAGGGGCCAGAGCAGGCTGTCGCGGTGCCAGGCGTCCAGTTCGGGATGGGGGATGCGGTAGATGAACAGATACGTGTCGCCGGTTTTGGCGCTGGTGAATTCGTCGGTCAGTCGCCGCCAGGGCAGGCGTCGCTCGTTGTTGTTCTGCCGAGCCTCGAAGGCCGCGGCGCGATGTGGGAAGGTGCCGCGCACCACCGGGTCGCCGCTTTCATTGAACACTTGGACGTCGATGTGATACTGACGCTTGCGCTGTTGCAGGATGTCCTGCGCGGCGTCCTCGCCCTGGCTTTCGTAGGTTTGTGTCCACTCTTCGGGCAGGGTGTTGAGACCCGGATGGCGGCTGAGGATCCAGGCGTCCTGATTGAGCATGTGGCCCATCAGGAGCGAAAGTCCTGCAACCAGAGCGATGGCCAGCCAGAAACTGGCCAGGATGCGCCAGAACAATGAACGCACGGTAAATCCTCGAAAACAAAGAAAGCCCAACGGCGACTTGCCGTTGGGCTGGGGGCTTCAGTGCATTATTGCGCTTTTTGCGGCTGTTGCGCTTTCCAGGCCTTGAACTCAGCCCACTCGGCGCGACGCTCGGCCTGTTTCTTCTGGATTGCGTCGAACTCTTTCTGCTGCTCAGGCTTCAACAGCGCGCGGATCTGGGCATCGATCTTCTGATGCCGGGCGTCCATTTCGTCTTGCATGGCTTTCTGGTCGGCTGGCGACAGCTTGGCCAGGTACTTGTCTACCAGTTCGCGTTGTTCGTGGCGCTGTTCGCCCATGATCCGGCGAATCTGCTGGCGCTGTTCGCGGCTCAGGTCCAGATCGCTGAAGGGACCTTTGTCATGCATCATGCCGCCGTGGCGCGGGCCATCCATCGGACCCATCGGGCCGGCGTCTCCAGGCATGGCCATGGCGACGGTCGGCAGGGCAGCAGCGAACATCAGAGCGATAAGGGTCTTGCGCATGGTGTGTCTCCTTGTCTCATTCCCGGTCAGTTCCGGATGAGTGCAGATTACGGAGATCAAGGTCAGCGGCGGTCAGGGGTGGGTAAAGCTTGGGTAAAGAGGTTTTGGTGCGGGCCTGACAAACAGCCTGCACAAAACCCCGTGGGGCATGCAATGGGAAGGAGGGGGGCTCTTGGTTCATTGTGGCGAGGGAGCTTGCTCCCGCTGGGCTGCGAAGCGGCCCCAATATTTTGCGGTTGCTGCGCAACCGAGCGGGAGCAAGCTCCCTCGCCACAAAAGCCTCCAAGGGCCGTAATAGCAGCCACAACCTTTAAAGGCTGTAGTAATAGCCACGGCTACGCAGCGCTACGATGCGCGGGCGGCCGTCGGGGTGGGGACCGATCTTCTTGCGCAGGTTGCTCACGTGCATATCGAGGCTGCGGTCGTACAGGGTCAGCTTGCGGCCCAGGGCGATCTGCGCCAGTTCCTGCTTGTCCAGCGGCTCGCCCGGCTGCTTGAGCAGCGCTTCGAGCAGGCGGCTTTCGGAAATGGTGAGGGCCTGTTCCTGTTCATCGATGCTGACCACGCCACGCACCGGGCTGAAAGTCAGGTCACCCAGTTCGATCTGGGTGGACACGGCCGTCGGGTGGCTGCGCCGTAGCACGGCGCGCAGGCGGGCGGTCAGTTCGCGTGGGTCGCAGGGCTTGGCCAGGTAATCATCGGCGCCCAGTTCCAGGCCGAGGATACGGTCCAGCGGTTCACCCCGGGCCGACAGCATCAGCACCGGCAGCTCCGGGTGATCGCTGCGCAATTGCTTGAGCAGTTCCAGGCCACTGCCGTCGGGCAGCATCACGTCCAGTACCACGGCTGCCGGGGCGGTTTCGGCCAGGGCCTTGCGGGCACTTTGGCCATCGTGACAGGCCCGGACCTGAAATCCTTCCTGGCTCAACCAGCTTACGAGGAGCTCGCACAGCTCCTGGTCATCGTCTATCAGTAACAGCTCGCTCATGACTCACTCAATTTAGCCATTGCCGACGTTGTCTACGTCCACCGCTGGCAAAGATACCGCACAGCAGGGCCAATAGCGCTACCCCGGCACCGATGACAAACCATTGCTGTTGATCGGTCAACAGGCGTGGCAGGGGGCTGGCCTGGGCTTCCTTGAGTTGCAGCTTCAGGCGCTGGTTCTCCTGGCGCAACCGGGCCAGCAATGCGCTCTCGCGTTCGCTGTCAGCGTTTTGCAACTGCTTGCTCAGTTCTTCGCGCTGGCGTTCGCTGTCTTTCAAGCGTTGCTGCAGTTCGGCGATCTGGCTGCCGGCACTCAGGGACAAAGGCGTCGAATGACTGCCCTCGGTGTTCTCCTCGCCATGGGCGGGTGCCCCGATCGCCAACGTGACCAATAACAGGCACAACGGACCTTTGCGCATTGCAACTCCTGAATTCCAATCGAGATTAGACAGGTTGTCGGCAGGCAAACGAGAACAATGAGCAATTGAAAGCAATGAGCCGCGAAGGCTCATCGCGCCAGGGGCATTTACGGCATGACTTGCTTGAATGGCTTGACCACGACATTGGCATAGACGCCGGCCGCAACGAACGGATCGGCCTCGGCCCATTGCTGCGCAGCGGACAGCGAGTCGAATTCGACCACCATCAGGCTGCCACTGAAGCCCGCGGCGCCCGGGTCATTGCTGTCCACCGCCGGATGCGGTCCAGCCAGCACTACGCGGCCTTCGTCCTGGAGTTTTTGCAGGCGCTCCAGGTGCGCGGGACGAGCGGCCTGGCGTTTTTCCAGGGAGTTGGCGACGTCGGTAGCAATGATTGCGTAGAGCATGTCAGTCCTCGGTTTTTGGCGTAGTGGGGTCGGCATCATGCAGATGACGGGACAGGTAGATACCCTGGCCAATCAGGAACAACAGCGTCAAGCCCAGGCTACCGAAGACCTTGAAGTCGACCCAGTAGTCCTGGAACGTGAACGCAACGAACAGGTTGGCGGCGCCGCAGAACAGGAAGAACGCGATCCAGGCGATGTTCAGCCGGGTCCAGATCAGTTCTGGCAGGTTGATGGCATGGCCCATGATGCGCTTGATCAGCAAGCGGTCACCGACAAAGTGGCTGCCGATGAAGGCGAGGGCGAACAACCAGTTGACCACCGGGGCCTTCCATTTGAGAAAGGTTTCGCTGTGGAACGCCAGGGTCAGGCTGCCGAACACGAGGCAGGCGATCAGGGTCAGCCACTGGCTCTTCTCCAGCTTGCGCTGGGACACGAACAATGCGCCGTAGACCACCAGGGAACTGATGATCAGCACTGCGGTGGCGCTGTAAATACCGCCTACAGTCAAGGAATGACCGGCGAAGTCGACGGCCCGGGGATCAAGTTTGTAAACGAGGAAAAACAGCAGGAGCGGGATGAAGTCGATGAATTGTTTCACAGTGGCAGCCAGAAGCAGGATGTGGCGGCATAATAACAAACATCCTTGGCCGCGATAGGGCCAGCTGATTTGAGGTAACAAACTCTCGTGAATGTTGATTTGCACTGCCATAGCACGGCCTCCGATGGCGCCCTGGCGCCTGCGGTTCTGGTGGCGCGGGCGTTCGAGCACGGCGTGCGAGTCCTGGCCCTGACCGATCACGACACCCTCGAAGGCCTCGACGAGGCCCGCAGCGCCGCCACGGCACTGGGCATGCAACTGGTCAATGGGGTCGAGTTGTCCTGTACCTGGGGCGGGGCGACCATCCATGTGCTGGGCTATGGTTTCGATGTAAATGCGCCCGCGTTGGTCCAGGCCATCGCGCAGTTGCGCGACGGGCGCTGGCTGCGTTCCGAAGAGATCAGCCGCAAACTGGCCCTCAAGGGCATGCCCGGTGCGCTGGACGGCGCCCGGCAGATCCAGCAGGAACTGGGCGACAGCGGCAACGCACCGGCCCGGCCACACTTTGCCGACTGGATGGTGCGCGAGGGGTTCGTCAAGGACCGCGCCGAAGCGTTCCGCAAATGGCTGGGGGCCGGCAAGCTGGGGGATGTCAAGCAGCACTGGCCGACGCTGGAAGAAACCGTCCAGACCCTGCGGGCCGCTGGCGCCTGGGTCAGCCTGGCGCATCCATGGCATTATGATTTCACTCGCAGCAAGCGCCGTCGCCTGGTCGCCGACTATATTCAAGCGGGGGGCCATGCCATTGAGGTGGTCAACGGCCATCAGCCTGCCGAGCAGGTCGGCAGCCTGGCGATCCTGGCCCGTGAGTTCGGCCTGCTGGTCACCGCCGGCAGTGATTTCCATGGCCCTGGGGGCTGGTCCGAGATTGGCGAGTACCGCCCGTTGCCGGAAGATCTGCCACCACTATGGTGTAGATTCAAACATGATCCCGTTACCGCCGCCGTCTGAACAGGTAGAACACGTGAGTCAATTTTTCCAGATTCATCCGGAAAACCCGCAAGCGCGCCTGATCAAACAGGCCGTGGAGATTATTCGTAGCGGTGGCGTGGTGGTCTATCCCACCGACTCGTCCTATGCCATCGGTTGCCAGATCGGCGACAAGAATGCCGTGGAGCGTGTCAGACGCCTGCGTCAACTGGACGACAAGCACAACTTCGCGCTCATCTGCAGTGACCTGTCGCAGTTGGGCCTGTTCGCCAAGATCGACACCGGCACCTTCCGCCTGCTCAAGGCGCATTTGCCGGGGCCATACACCTTTATTCTCAATGCCACGCGGGAAGTCCCGCGGCTGTTGCTGCACCCGAAAAAGCGCACCATCGGCCTGCGGGTGCCAAGCCATCCCATTGCCCTGGCGCTGCTGGCGGAACTGGGTGAGCCGCTGATGAGCGTGACGCTGATCATGCCCGGCGAGACCGATCCATTGACCGATCCCTATGAGATGCGCCAGATCCTCGAGCATCAGGTGGACCTGATCATCGACGGCGGTTTCGGCGGCATGTCGGCGTCCACGGTGATCAACCTGGCCGATGGCGAGCCCCAGGTGGTGCGTGTCGGTTGTGGCGATCCGACGCCGTTCATGGTCGAGGCCTGAATGTCCGCCGTGGAAACCGCCGTGGAGCGTACAGACAGCCAGGCCGGCGCGCAGCAGGAGCTGCCGTTCGCCATGGTCTATGGCCAGGCGGTCATGGAAATGCCCCTGGACCTGTACATTCCGCCGGATGCGCTGGAAGTATTCCTCGAAGCCTTCGAGGGCCCGCTTGACCTGCTGCTGTACCTGATTCGCAAACAGAACATCAACATCCTCGACATCCCCGTGGCGGAAATCACCCGCCAGTACATGGGCTACGTCGAGTTGATGCAGTCGGTGCGCCTGGAACTGGCGGCCGAGTACCTGGTGATGGCGGCCATGCTGGCCGAGATCAAGTCGCGGATGCTGCTGCCGCGCTCGGCTGAGGTCGAAGCGGAAGAAGACGACCCGCGGGCCGAACTGATCCGTCGTTTGCAGGAGTACGAACGCTTCAAGGTCGCAGCCGAAGGCCTCGATGGTTTGAACCGGGTCGGGCGCGATGTAGTGGTGCCCAAGCTCGATGCCCCCGAGGCGCGGGCGCGCAAGTTGCTCCCGGATGTGAGCCTGGAAGAGTTGCTGATGTCCATGGCTGAGGTCCTGCGCCGGGGCGATATGTTTGAAAGTCATCAGGTCAGCCGCGAAGCGCTGTCCACCCGCGAACGCATGAGCGATGTGCTGGAGCGGCTCAAGGGCGGCGGTTTCGTGCCGTTCGTCGAGCTGTTCACCTCCGAGGAAGGGCGCCTGGGGGTCGTTGTGACGTTTATGGCGGTCTTGGAATTGGTCAAGGAATCCTTGGTCGAGCTGGTACAGAATGAGCCGTTCGCAGCGATCCATGTGCGGGCACGAGCCGAATAACGAGCAAATCAATGAATCTGACTGAACCCCGCGAGCTGGCCCCCTTGCTTGAAGCTTTCCTGTTGGCCTCGGGAAAGCCGCAATCGATGGAGCGCCTGTTCGAACTCTTCGAAGAAGGCGAGCGACCTGAGCCGGCCGTGTTCAAGAAAGCCCTGACGCTGTTGGGCAAATCCTGCGAGGGGCGGGCCTTCGAGCTCAAGGAAGTGGCGTCCGGTTATCGCCTGCAGATCCGCGAGAAGTTCGCGCCATGGGTCGGGCGCCTGTGGGAGGAGCGGCCGCAGCGCTACTCCCGCGCCATGCTCGAAACCATGGCATTGATTGCCTATCGCCAACCGATCACCCGGGGCGAGATCGAAGATGTGCGCGGCGTGGCGGTCAACAGCCATATCGTCAAGACGCTGTTGGAGCGCGAGTGGATCCGCGTCGTCGGCTATCGCGATGTGCCCGGCAAACCGGCGATGTTCGCCACCACCAAGGCCTTTCTCGATCACTTCAACCTGAAGAACCTGGATGACCTGCCGCCGCTGGCCGAACTGCGGGAGCTGGAACCCGAACCGATGCTGGAGTTCGACGACGCCCCGGTGCCCCAAGGCCTGCAGGAATTGGCCGACGCCAGTGCCGAGCCTGAGGAGCCGAAGGAAGAGACCAGTTTCCACTCGTTGTTGCTGGAGCTGGACACCATGGAGGAGGGCTTGAAGACCGATTTCGACGACCTGCTGCGTGAGGGGCCGGGGCCTGAAGGCGAGACGGATGAGTTGCCGGAGCCTGACAGCGAGTCGGAGCCTGAACCTGAACCTGAACCTGAGCCGGAAGAAGACATCCTCGGCGTTGCCGAAGCCCGGGAAAAACTGCTGGCCGCCGTCGCCGCCCTCCAACCGCCGGAACCCGAACTGAGCGACGAGGAAGCCGAAGCCCGCGCCCTGGCCGAAGCGATCGAAAACGAACGGCGCCAGTTCGACGATTGATTCAACTGGTTTGGAACGCGGTCGCCTGTGGGAGCCGAGCTTGCTCGCGATGACAGAGGAACATTCAGCATCAATGCAAGCTGACCCACCGCTATCGCGAGCAAGCTCGGCTCCCACAGGGGGCCTTCAGCCACCGGTCGGCGGAAAAAGCGCTGAGCCTGGGTTGATCAGCTAGTCTCTGATGCGCAATCGCCTCAACGAGCGTATGATTCGCGACCCTTTGGCGATCCCTTCGTCGAAGACCCGTTTTCAAAGCGTCAGGCCAAGCCTGGCTCGACCACACCGGGAGGTGCCCAGAATGAAAGACCAAGACCAGAACGACAGCCAGGAAATCGGCCCAGCAGGCGAGAAGCTGCAAAAAGTCCTCGCCCGTATCGGCGTCGGTTCGCGCCGTGACGTGGAAGCCTGGATCACCCAGGGCCGGATCAAGGTCAATGGCAAAGATGCCACCTTGGGCCTGCGTGTAGACATGCATGACGCCATCACCATCGATGGCAAGGTGATCAAGCGCGAAGAGGCCGCCGAAACGGTGCGTCGCGTGATCATGTACAACAAACCCGACGGCGAGATCTGCACCCGTGACGACCCGGAAGGCCGTCCGACCGTGTTCGACAAGATGCCGCGTCCGAAAGAAGGCCGCTGGATCAACATCGGTCGCCTGGACATCAACACCACCGGTTTACTGATGTTCACCACCGACGGTGAGTTGGCCAACCGCTTGATGCACCCGTCCTACGAGATGGACCGCGAATACGCCGTGCGCGTACGTGGTGAAGTCGACGACGAGATGATCGAGCGCCTGAAGGCCGGCGTCGTGCTGGAAGACGGCCCGGCGCGTTTCACCGACATCAAGCAGGCGCCCGGCGGTGAAGGCTTCAACCACTGGTACCACTGCGTGGTGATGGAAGGCCGCAACCGTGAAGTGCGGCGTCTGTGGGAATCCCAGGGGTTGGTGGTCAGCCGCCTCAAGCGTGTGCGCTTCGGTCCGGTGTTCCTCAATTCCGACCTGCCGATGGGCCGCTGGCGCGAAATGAGCCAGTACGAAGTCGACATCCTGGCGGCCGAAGTAGGCCTCAAGCCGGTGGCGATGCCGCAGATGACCGCCAAGAGCAAGGACAAGCTGGAGCGGATGCAGCGCAAGTCCTCGCGTCCGATGGGCAAGACCGAGCGCGTGCGTACCCTGCGTCCGGCTGCTGAAGGTGTGGCGACCGGCCCGCGTCCTTCCCGCGAGCCGCAGATCGAAGGTGAGCGCCCGGCCCGCAAGCCTGCACCTCGCCAGGACGGCGAGCGTGGTCCACGCACGCCGCGTCCGGCCAATGGTCGGACTGAACGTGGTGAGGGGCGCGGTGCTCCGGCTGGCCGCGGTACGCCAGTCGCCGATCGCCCGGCCGACACCAAGCGTCCGGCCAAGCCCGCGCCGAAAAAGCGCCCGGGTATCGTCCTGGCCGATCGCGATGCGCCATCGGGCAAGCGCCGTGGTGCACCGGCAGGTTCGGGACAGCGTCCGGGGTTCGGGCGTCGTAAGCCGGAGTGAGGCAGCCATGAGCTTCTAGCTGCAAGCTGCAAGAAAAAACGGCAACCACTAGGTTGCCGTTTTTGTGTCTGGCGTTATTGATACGCTGCCGGTGCGGCCGTCTTCGCGAGCAGCTCCACACCACGATCCAGAGGCTGCTCGCTCTTTCTTGCCGCTTGAAGCTCGCCGCTTGCAACTGCCCCTAAAGCACAAACCGCCCATCAAACATCGGCTCGTTATCCAGCGCCAATACGCCGCTCTCGAAAATCAGGTCCAGGTGATGGCTGCCCTTGGCCCCGCCACCGAGTCCCAGGTGCAGGCCGCAATGGCGCTCCTCGAAACCCGCGTTGCGTGCATAAAGACTCTTGACCCCTTCATTGGTGCCGATTCCCAGTTCCTCGATGCGGCGATTGGACGGGTTGGCGTCCAGGTACTTGTTGAAGTCGTGCTCCAGGCCCGGTACGTCGGTGGCGATTTTCTGGATGGTGGAGTCTTCGATCCACAGCTCCAGCGGCGATTGCAGCACGCCGTATTTACGTGCGAACGGGATGGTGCTCAGGAAGGTGCCGACGAAATTCACCCGACCATTGATGGTGTCGCTGTGAGTGGCGATTTCGCCGGGCGCCAGGTCGTAGTTGCCGAGGCCGTTGATATCGGTCCACTTCTTCACGCCGCCCAGGACTGTGTCGAAATATGAACCGTGGTCATCCTGGAAACTCAGGGTCGCCGCCTGGGACATGCGTCGGATCAGGTGACTGTTGAGCCCGGCGATACGCTGGGGAATCACGCTGAAGGTGTCGTAGAAGTAGTCGCCGTAGTCCTTGAACAGCAGCGATTTCTTCCAGTTGTCGGCCATCACGCCTTGCAGTGCGCGGACAAAGTCCGGGCCGTCGGGACGAGGGTTGGGCAGGGTCGAGGAGTCGTAGAAGAAAATATACAGATCGCAGTCGGCAATGGCCTTGGACAGGCGCTCCGTGGGTTCGAGGTCCAGGCGCATGGCACTGAACCGGAAGGGCGAGCCGCTGCCCGCCTGTTCGGCGATGGCGCCGGTCAGCGCTTCGTAGTCAGCGGTATGGCCGAGCAACACCTTGGCGGGCTGGATGCCGGCCAGGGCGGGATGGTGTTCGAGGTAGTAAAGGAAATGTGAGATGGCTCGTTGCGTGTCCATGCTTATTCTTCCCTGACAAGTTCATTAAACGTCCCTGACAACCGGCAAAAGTGGCGGAGTCGACCGGCCGGATCGCCTCCGCCGGGCGGTGCCTACAGAGGCCACATCGCCGTGCCGAATGGAACGACGGCATCGGCCTGCATCATTTCAACGGCGGCTTCATGGGTTGGGGCTTCAAACCATTCGTCCAGTTGCAGTTCGGTTTCCAAGTCTTTGTCCAGTGCTTGCATAGTGAATCTCCTAGATGACTTTTACGCAAATCAGCGGACCGATTCGGCGAGTGGAAACAGGCCGGCGACGGCACCGCAGAACTTGTCGGCACGATGCCTTGGCAAGTCGCTGAAAACCTAGTCGAGGGTTTTTTGTATTGCAAAAAAATAATTTATTTTTTTTCGTTTGAACTTTTTGTTCCATTTTTAACGACAACATTACTCATTCAAAAACAGCCGCCTGGGTGTTTTTTTAAATAGGTAGCTACCTACCGTCAATTTGCAGTCAGCCTACGGAAATTTCCTACTTGGAAAGTTTGCGTGACGGGTTGTAAAGAAATGTTGACGAAAACGGCCTGCCGAGAGGGGCTGAAACGTCGTTTTCCCAAAGCGTAAGAAAAAACTTCCGTAAGCCCCGCCCTGCAGGGGTTTGCGAGGCTCTGGCCCGCTTGTTTCGAATCGATGGGCAGGGTGAGATGCGCCCCATGCCTGTCGTGCAGGTGAATAACAAGAAGGAGGCGCAATGAACGCCACAGCTCAAGTGCATTTCTCCCGTCGTGGCGTTTTTAGCGCTACACCCTTCAGGGGCTCGCAAGGGCCTGGACACTTTTTTGCAGCCGCCCGGCCTGTTCGGGGCGGCCCCATGCAATCCCGGCAAACGACACGCTGATCCGGTGGTGTCTGGCAGCAGGGGGTCAGCGGTGTACAATGCGCCGCGTTTTACTGTGACCCTTCGCGTACCCACGCACTTTCAAGGTTATCCACCTTGTTCACTCCGCCACGCCACAAGCGTGTCGGGTTCGATTTCGTCACAGATAAAAACAAACAGGTGACGCATGACCGTTGTAAAAACGCTGAATTCCTGGTGCCTGCGCTGGGGTTTGATCGGCGCTGCTTGAGATCCGATTCGAGCGGCAACGTCTAACGAACATCATCAAACCTTGCGTGAGACCCTTTTCATGAGTGGACAAAACTCGCATTCGGGCGAGCTGAAACGCGGCCTGAAAAATCGCCACATTCAACTGATCGCCCTCGGTGGCGCGATCGGCACTGGCCTGTTCCTCGGCTCGGCGGGGGTGCTGAAATCAGCCGGCCCGTCGATGATCCTTGGCTACGCCATCTGCGGCTTCATCGCCTTCATGATCATGCGCCAGTTGGGCGAAATGATCGTCGAAGAGCCAGTCGCCGGGTCCTTCAGCCACTTCGCCCACAAGTATTGGGGCGGTTTCGCCGGGTTCCTGTCGGGTTGGAACTGCTGGATTCTCTACATCCTGGTGGGCATGTCCGAACTGACTGCTGTCGGCAAGTACATCCATTACTGGGCGCCGGATATCCCAACCTGGGTGTCGGCGGCGGCGTTTTTCATCCTGATCAACGTCATCAACCTGGCTAACGTCAAAGTCTTCGGCGAGGCCGAGTTCTGGTTCGCGATCATCAAGGTCGTGGCGATTGTCGGCATGATTGCCCTGGGCAGCTATTTGCTGGTCAGTGGCCACGGCGGCCCGCAAGCGTCGGTGACCAACCTGTGGTCCCATGGTGGGTTTTTCCCCAACGGCGTCAGCGGCCTGGTGATGGCCATGGCGATCATCATGTTCTCTTTTGGTGGCCTGGAAATGCTCGGTTTCACCGCAGCTGAGGCGGACAAACCGAAAACCGTGATTCCCAAGGCCATTAACCAGGTGATCTACCGGATCCTGATTTTCTACATCGGCGCCCTCGTGGTGCTGCTGTCCCTGACGCCTTGGGACAGCCTGCTGAGCACGCTCAACGCTTCCGGCGATGCCTACAGCGGCAGCCCGTTCGTGCAGGTGTTCTCGATGCTGGGCAGCAACACCGCGGCGCATATCCTCAACTTCGTGGTGCTGACCGCCGCGCTGTCGGTGTACAACAGCGGCACCTATTGCAACAGCCGTATGTTGCTGGGCATGGCCGAGCAGGGCGATGCGCCCAAGGTCTTGTCCAAGATCGACAAGCGCGGCGTGCCGGTGCGTTCGATCCTCGCGTCGGCGGCGGTCACGCTGGTGGCGGTGCTGTTGAATTACCTGATCCCGCAACATGCGCTGGAGTTGCTGATGTCGCTGGTGGTCGCGACCCTGGTGATCAACTGGGCGATGATCAGCTACTCGCACTTCAAGTTCCGCCAGCACATGAACCAGACCCATCAGACGCCGCTGTTCAAGGCGCTGTGGTACCCGTACGGCAACTACATCTGCCTGGCGTTCGTGGTGTTCATCCTGGGCGTGATGTTGTTGATCCCGGGCATCCAGGTATCGGTCTATGCGATTCCGGTGTGGGTGGTGTTCATGGCCGTGTGCTATTGGATCAAGAACAAGCGCAGTGCGCGGCAGGAACTGGCTGTGGCGGCAGCAGCCAAGTAACCCATCCTGAAAAAACAACAAACCGGCGAAGTGCCGTAATGCTGTTCACTCAAGGCAATCGACAAACCCGTGGCGAGGGAGCTTGCTCCCGCTGGGCCGCGAAGCGGCCCCAAAACCTGCCAGATGCGGAACATCAGACGCACCGCACCCGCCGGTTTACGACTGCTTTGCAGCCGAACGGGAGCAAGCTCCCTCGCCACAGGTCCATCTTTTTTCTTGAATGAACCGCATTAGGCCAAGTGCCGGGTTTGTCGTTTCCGGCTCACACCTCCCACAGGGTTAGGCGTTGTCGGGGGGATTCGCGGTATCCTGTGGGGCCTGATACCGGACACTTTCCATGCTGGCGATTTCCAACACCGTGCACATCCCGGATGCCGAGATCGAGCTGACGGCCATCCGCGCCCAGGGGGCAGGAGGGCAGAACGTCAACAAGGTCTCCAGTGCCGTGCATTTACGCTTCGACAT
Organism: Pseudomonas sp. 3JA; assembly: GCF_036961705.1. Classification (NCBI taxonomy): domain Bacteria; kingdom Pseudomonadati; phylum Pseudomonadota; class Gammaproteobacteria; order Pseudomonadales; family Pseudomonadaceae; genus Pseudomonas; species Pseudomonas sp. 3JA. The sequence continues at coordinate 23,944 of NZ_JBAMDJ010000043.1, read as the reverse complement.
TCCGGCCTCGTCGCTGCCCGAGTTCTACAAGGAGCGGCTGCTGGCCCTGCGTGACAGTCGCATTACCAGCGACGGTGTGTTGATCATCAAGGCCCAGCAGTACCGCACCCAGGAACAGAACCGGGCCGATGCCCTGGAGCGCCTGCTCGAGCTGATCCTCAGCGCCACCAAGGTCGAGAAGAAGCGCCGTCCGACCAAACCGACCCTGGGTTCGAAAAAGCGTCGCCTGGAATCCAAGACCAAGCGCGGCTCGATCAAGGCCGGCCGCGGCAAGGTGGACTTCTAGCTTTTCTCCCGTTCCTGGCGATGCCTCGGCGCCTGTCGGTACAGATAGACGCTCAATGCCAACCCGCCCAGGGCCGCGAATGCGGCGAACAGAAAGATCGAGGCAAAGCCGAAGCCCGCAGCAATCGCACCGGCCAGCGGTCCGGTGATCCCCAGCGACAAATCAATGAACAGTGAATAAGCCCCCACCGCCGCCCCACGGCTGGAGGCCGGCACCAGGTTGACCGCTTCCACTCCCAGCGCCGGAAACACCAGGGAGAAGCCGAAACCGCTCAACGCCGCGCCCGCCAGGGCCCAGTGGGCATCCGGTGCGAGCCACAACAGCAACAGGCCCAGGGTTTCCACCGACAGGCAGGCAATGGCGACGCGGAAGCCGCCCATTCGGTTGATCAGGTTGCCAAAGAGCAAGCGCGCGCCGATGAAGCTGGCGCCGAACAGGCTCAGGCACAACACCGCGTTGTCCCAATGCTGGGTGGCGTAATACAGGGTGATGAACGTGGCGATGGTGCCAAACCCGATGGAACCCAGGGCCAGGCCGCAGCCGTGCGGCAGGACGCGCCCCAGCACGTGCATGAACGGCAGGCGTTCGCCAGTGACGATGGGCGCGGCGGTTTTGCGCCAGGCCAATGCCAACCCCAGCAAACCGAGCAAGATAATGCTCACGCCCATGCTCCACAGCCCCAGTGCATTGACCAGCCACACCCCCAGAGGTGCGCCGATCGCCAGCGCGCCGTAACTGGCGATACCGTTCCAGGAAATCACCTTGGCGGTATTCGCCGCGCCGACCCGGCCGATGCCCCAGCCAATCGAACCGGAGCCCACCAGGCTTTCCGCGCTGCCGAGCACCAGACGACCGATCAGCAGGCTGATCAGGCTGAACGTGGGCAGGTGGGGCGTCCAGGCAGAGACCAGCATGAACACGCCGCTCAGCCCGCAGCCGGCGAGGCCGAACATCACCGCGCGCTTGCTCCCCAGGTTATCGATGATTCGCCCGGCGTAAGGACGACTGAGCAGGGTGGCCAGGTATTGCACGCTGATCACCAACCCGGCGATCACTGCGCCGAAGCCCAGTTCGCCGTGGACGAACCCGGGCAGCACGGCCAGGGGAATGCCGATATTCAGGTAGCCGATGAAGGTGAACAGGACGATGGAGACGACTTGCAGCGTGACCGCCAGGGGGCGCTGGGAATCTGACATGGGGTAAAGGTCCACGGAGCAGCAGGATAGATAGGCTGCTTATGATAACGGCGACCGTGGGGTCAGGGCGCAGAAAAGTAAAACTATTTGCCGAGTGGTGGTTCAGTTGCCGTTCTCACCGCTGAGCAGGCGTGTGGTGACCAGTGCGGCGATGGCGTTTTCTTCGCTGCCAAAGCGCGCCAGCAGGGCCGCTTGTTTCTCGGCAGGAAGGCGGGTCCAGATCTCGACCATTTTTTCGGCAGTGCCGATCAGCACGCTGGCCTGGGCTTCGCTGAATGGAGGGGTGTCATCGGTCATGGAGGGCTCGGGGTTCAGGCGGTGTGGAAAGCGCATCTTAGCGCTTTCCACACGGTCTGGTGGTGCGGGTCAATCAGTCTTCGCTGTCGGCCTGGCGGCGTTCAGTGGCTTCTTTTGGCTCGGGTTGCTGGGCATCTGCTTGCCCCCCGGCTTGTAGCGTGGTCGTCTGCTCAGTGTCGTGCAGGCTTGGGAAGGGGAGATTAGGGATCTCGTGCATATCGCGCTCCTCGCAAGGTCTGTGGATAGATCTGGTAGATCCGCGCTTTTACAAAGCCTGGGCAGGATACAGCAGGAGAAATGACAAAAAGACTTTTAAATCCCGTCGGGCCGACAAAAGGGATTGTCTAGACACGTCATGTTCAATAGTCACCTCGCTTGCGAAATGCCCAGCGGCCGGCAATCAGCGTGAAGGTTGCCACCAGTGCCACCAGGATCCAGAAGCCTTCGGGATCGCTGGCAAGCGGCACGCCACCGACGTTCATGCCAAAGAAGCCGGCAATGATGTTGATGGGCAACGCCAATACCGTGACCACCGTCAGGGTGAACAGGGTGCGGTTGCTTTGTTCGTTGAGATTGGCGGCGATTTCTTCCTGGAGCAGCTTGATCCGTTCACTCAACGCGGTGAGGTCGTTGATGATCAGGGCGAACTCCTCGGTGGATTTGCGCAGCTCCTTGACGTCTTCTTTCTGCAACCATTGCGGCGGGCGGTTGAGCAGACGTAGCAATGAACCCGGCTCCAGGGCCAGCAAGCGCTGCAAGCGCACCAGCACCCGGCGGTTGCTGCCCAGCTCGGCGCGGTTAGTGGACAGCCGCGAGGACAGCAATTGATCTTCGACCTGGTCGACGCTCAGGCTGGTCTTGCGCACGATCTGGGTCAGCACTTCGCCCTGGTCGCGCAGCAAGTGCACGAGTAATTCCACTGGCGAGCGAAAGCACTCGCCGGCCTTCACCGACGAGCGCAGCTTGTCGACCGAGTGCAAGGGTTGCAGGCGCGCGCTGACGATCAATCGGCTGTGCACGCAAACCCACAATGTGGAGACATCCGAGGACACCATATTGCTGAGGTTGAACACGACATCGTTCACCACGGCCAGCAACGCCGAGTCGACATGCTCGATGCGGGTCGAGCGCGAGCCTTCGTGCAAGGCTTCGAAAAATTCCTGGGGCAGGGCCAGGTGACCTTTCATCCAGCGCTCGCACGCAGCGTGGGCCAGGTTCAGGTGCAGCCAGAGGAACTCATCCGAGTCTTGCGGGTGTTGCAGGCTCCGTAAGGCCTGGGCCGAATCGATTTCCTGCCCGCGTTCGCCGGGGCGGAAACGGAACCCGTAAAGCAGGCCGAACAGGTCCGGATCACGGTGGCTTTGATCAAGGCTGTGGTTCATGAGGTCTCGCTGGCGGGAAGTGCCTGTCGCGGCTACAGGTTCACTTGAACGCCATCTTCGCAAGCTTTCTTGATGGTTCTGTGACAGTTCCATCCGCACCGCCAAGCTGGCGCTACCGGCAGTCGCCAAGTTTCAAGAATGCCCCGGGCAGGCCGATGTCGTGTACATATCCCCCGTATTCGCTGTGTTGCGGACATGGGGGCGGGACATCGTTCCTGTTCCTCTTGCCTAGAGATTGCGCCCCATGATTCTACAAAAATCCCTTCGAGCCCAGATTCTCGCCCTGTTGAGCGGCAGCCTGCTGGCGATGTTGCTGATCGCCCTGGCGTCCTTTCATTTCCTTTCCAATGGTGTCCAGAACTATCGCAACCTGATCGATGGACCGTTGCGTGCCTCGCAATTGATCGACGAGGCCAACCTGCAGTTCAAGGTGCAGGTGCAGGAATGGAAAAACGTCCTGCTGCGCGGCAAGCAGCCGGCGGACCTGGATAAATACTGGAAGCAGTTCGAGGAACGTCAGCGTGAGGTCCAAGACATCCTGGGCCAATTGAGCGGGCATGAAGGTGTGCCGGCGCCAATCAAGACCCGCATCGTGGCCCTGCGCGATGAACATCGTCAGTTGGGTGCTGCCTACCAAAAGGGCCGTGACGCATTTGTCGCCTCCGGTGGCGATTCGGCGGCGGGCGATGCGGCGGTCAAGGGCGTGGACCGTGCGGCCAGTGAGCAAATGAGTGCGCTGGTGGTGGAGCTGCGCAAGCTGGGCACCGAGCAATCGACGCTGATCAGTGCCGGCGCCGATCGCACGATTATGCTGGGCACCGTGATCATGCTGGTGTCGGGTGTGCTGATTGGGCTGTTCAGCCTGTGGCTGGTCAATCGCAACCTGGTTCAACCGATCCGTAACCTGATCGACTACGTGACCCGACTCAGCCATGGGCGTTTCGCCGAGCGTGTGACGAGCAACCGTCAGGACGAGTTGGGCAATCTGGCGGTAGCGGCCAACACATTGCGCGATTTCCTTGCCGAAACCTTTACCCGCCTGCAACGCAGTGCCACGGAACTGGACAGTGCCAGCGGTGAGCTCAATGCCATCGCCAGCCTGATGAGCCAGGGCACCAGCGAGCAATTCGAACGCACCGATCAGGTGGCGACGGCGATGAACGAAATGTCCGCCACGGCCCAGGAAGTGGCCCGCCATGCGGCTGACGCTGCAAGGGCGGCCGATGATGCCGATCAATCGGCGCAGCAGGGCGAGAAGGTCATGCAAGGGACCATTCACACCATCACCCGGATGCGCGGCGAGATCGCCAACACGGCCACGGTCATCCGTCAGTTGGAAACCGACAGCGGGCGCATCGGCAAGGTGCTGGAGGTGATCCGCGGGATCGCCGAACAGACCAACCTGCTGGCCCTCAATGCTGCCATCGAAGCCGCGCGAGCCGGGGAGGCGGGGCGCGGTTTCGCGGTGGTCGCCGATGAGGTCCGCAGCCTGGCCCAGCGTACGGCTTCGTCAATCATCGAGATCAACCAGATTATCCAGACTGTACAAACGGGAGCGGTGGACGCGGCCCACGCCATTGAGAGTGGGCAATCGCGCAGCGAAGAAAGTGTGGAGCAAGTGACCCAGGCCGGTGTGATGCTCGAACGCATCACCCAGGCTGTCGAAGCGATTCGCGACATGAACCGCCAGATCGCCACCGCAGCCGAAGAGCAGACTTCCGTGGCCGAAGACATTTCCCGCAACCTGACGGAAATCACCTGCATTGCCAGCACTAACCTGGACAATGTGCAGCGCACCGAAGCCGCCAGTCGGGATTTGCACGGTTTGTCAGGACAGTTGAATGAAGTGACGGCGCGGTTGAGTGCCTGACGGTCGTTCGCCACAGGTATTGATAAACGCAAAAGAGCCGCGCAACCCCAAGGTTGCGCGGCTCTTTTTTTGCAGATGGATCAAGTGTCTTGCTTGTTGCTCAAGACTTTGCCGGTCGTGGCATCGAAATCAACATCAAACTCTTTGCCGTCGGCTGTTTTCAATTCGACTTCATATTCATAACCGTTGAAGTGGTTATCCAGGTCGGTGTCGGTGATGGTCGCGCCCGGGTGCAACTTCAGGGCTTCGTCGTTCATCGACTCAAGGGACTTGATCTTGCCTTCCTTGACCAGTTGAGGAATCTGATCGACGCGAACATCTGCCTGGGCCAGGCCAGCAGTCAGGGTCAGGGCAGCGGCGGTAAACAGGGCAGTCAATGTTTTCATGAGTTCTTTCCTTGGTGTCGTTAAGGGTGAGTCGTTTAAGTGGGCTCAGATTAACTGTGGCAACTTAATTCACCCTTAATTCGAAAAAACCTGAAGCAAGTTGCCTGGCAACCGTCTTGCGACTCAGTAGCCATTCTTTTCCAATAGTTGCACCACGCTGCCTGTCTCGGGACGCTGGAAGTACTTGAGCAACTCATTGGCACGGTTGGTGAATATGCCATCGACACCGGCATCCATCACTTTCTTGAAGTCCACCGCTTCATCCACGGTGTAGACATGCACCAGCAGACCCTGGTCATGGGTGTACTGGTTCATCCACGGTTGCACCAGGTCCGCGTAACTCTGGCTGCCGCCATGGGTCAACGCCGCGGATGGCCCGGTACCAACGGCGCCCTGGGCCTTGGCGTACTGAATCCATTTTTCGAATTCAGCCTTGTCCTTGGGTTCCTGTTTGGCGTAATAGGCGGCCTTGTCCGTTTCGCCGGACTCGGCAAAAGGCACCTTGGATTTGGGCTCGATGTTGCCTTCGCCCACCCACAACAGCAGGATCTTCGGCACCTTCGGCATTTCTTTGTGCAGCAGTTCGAGACTGCTCTTTTCAAAGGTCTGCAAGACGACCTTGCCCTTGCCCTGGCCGACCCCCGTGGCCCGCTTGGCCAGTTTCGACCCGGCCGGGCTCAGCCAACCGCGGTCCTGCAATTTGTCCTTCAGGTCGCGCTCAATGCCGGGGAACAGTTTCGGCTCCTTGGTTTCGATGTACAGCCCGGGTTTTTGCTGCGGATTGCCCTCGGCGATATTGATCACTTCATCGAGGGTCAGGATCTTCAGGCCGGCGAACGAAGTGCGCGCGCGGTCCGGGTAAGCGGTGTTGAACCAACTGCCGGCATCGAGCGTCTTGAGCTCCGCCATGGTGAATTCGTTGGCGGTGCTGTCCTTACGCTCGGGGAATTTGACCGCGACATCCGTGGTGCGCAGCAGGCTGTCGTCATGCAGGACGAACAACACGCCGTCCTTGCTGCGTTGCAGGTCCAGTTCCAGGTAATCGGCGCCCAGGTCGCGGGCCAGCTTGTAGGCGGCAGCGGTAGATTCCGGCGCGTCGAACGAGGCCCCGCGGTGGGCGATCACGGCGGGGTGCGGAATGCCCTGGAGGGTTGCCAGGGCCTTGGGGCTCGGGGCCTCGGACGCTTGGGGCTGGCCGAAGCCGAGCAACAGGCTCAGCATCAAGGCGGTGCGGGTGAAGGTGACAGGCATGCTCGAAATCCTTTCGTCGGTGTGCAAAAAACTATCTTTTAACAACTGAACGCGGTCGGCGCTATCGCCATACCGACATAAAACAGTGCAAAGAAGATTTTTCCCACGCATTTCCAGGCCGCTTTGCAGTACCCTTGCCGCATCAGTTTCCCCGGCAGAGGGAAACCTTAAATCCTGTGTCCGCTTGCCCTGCGTGTAAACCATTGATCAGACGTCCCGAGGGACGCATCCATGAGGTTTACCATGCGCACCACTTCGACATTCATCTGCCAGGCCGCCGACCAGCTCAAGGGTTTTGTCGGCTTGAACCGCAAGACTGGCCAGTACATCGTGCGTTTCAGCGAAGACGCTTTCGGCATGGACGTGGCCGACGACGGCATCATCCCCACCTGCGAATTTGTCTGGGCCCCCGTGGCGGACGGCACCATGGCCCTCAAGCGCGAGCGGATCCAGTTGCTGCTGGACCAGCACATCGACGACCGGATCAACCTCACCGAACCCTTGCGGGTGTACATGGCCCGCAGTGATTTGCCAGAGATCGTGGCGGTGCGGCAGTTGGTGGAGGGCTGAGCCCCGATCCTGAGTTGAATAAAAATCCTGTGGGAGCCCACAAGGATTTTTGGAATGGCACGGTCCTGTGGCGAGGGAGCTTGCTCCCGCTGGGTCGCGCAGCGGCCCCCCAAAAAGCGATGAGCGCTGCGCACTCAAGCGGGAGCAAGCTCCCTCGCCACAAAAGCTTCCCAGCTATCACGCTACAGATTGATCAACGGTAAACACTGTGGCGTTAGATTGGGCGTTGGAAGGCATAGTCGCGTTCGACCTTGCACACCCTCGTATGGCAATGGCTATACCAGGTGGAGCGGCCGCGCTCACGGATCGCGCGGTGTTCGGGATGCTGCTTCCAGGCCAGGATCGCGGCTTCATCGCTCCAATAGGACACGGTAATCCCCAGGCCATCTTCGCCACGCGCCGATTCGACACCGAGAAACCCCGGCTGCTCTCGAGCCAAGGCCAGCATGCGCTCGGCGGCTTCGGCGTATCCTTGGTTCCCCTCGGTGCGCAGGGAGGTGAAAATCACTGCGTAGTAGTGGGCGTTCATGGCGTTGTCCTGGCGCAGGCTTGGACAAACGCGCTGACCAGCGGCGGCACGCGCCCTTCCAATGCGGCACGTTCAGGCTGGAATAGCGTGGCGACGAAGAACGGATGGTCCTGCAGCTCCACCGCTCGCAGGCCGCCGGCCGAGTCTCGGGCCACGGGATGCAGGCGCTGATTGAGCAAGTCTTCTTCAAAGTTCGGGTTGACCCCGAAGCGGCAATGGTAGCCCTCGAATACCATCTGGCGACCATAAGCCTTGGCAATCAACGAGTCCGCATCGAGCTGAAGGCTATCGATGGTTTCGATCAAGGCACAGCTCAGCGGCGTCAGCAGCGCCCGTTCGGCCTCGGGAGCGGTTTCGCCATGGGCGGCATCGGCCCAACCCATCACATTGCGCGCGTATTCCAGCACGGCATGCTGAAAACCACCGCAGGTGCCGAGGAAAGGGCGACGCTGTTCGCGGGCAAAACGAATCGCCTGCACGGCGCCGTCTTCACTTCGGTAAGGACTGCCGGGCACGCACCAGACGCCGTTGAAGTCATTTAGAACGCGGTTGTCAGCGATGGAGTCGGTTGCCAACCATTGGAAGTGAATGTCTTGGCCGGTTTGTCTGGTGATGAGCTCAAGGGCGATGGGGATTGCCCGATGAGCCGTTATCTGGGGGTCATGGTCGCCGACCAGGGCGATGTGTAAAGGACGCTGTTTTTCCATGGGAGAGTCGCCGCTTGTTGATTCCTGGTCGCCACTATAGATTGGCGTTCACGCAATCAATATTGGCGTTTATACAAGTGATCAATGCAGCAGCGCACTATCGTCTGGACTATCCCGACCTGTCCCTGATCCTCGCACTGGTCCGTGGCGGCTCACTGGCCCGGGCCGCTCGATTGCTGCAGGTGGATGTGTCCACGGTGTTTCGTTCGGTACGTCGGCTGGAGGCGGCCCTGGGCCAGCCCTTGTTCGAAAAAAGCCGTTCCGGGTACTTGCCCACGAGCCTGGCCCAGACGCTGGCTCAGCAAGCCGAGCGCGCCGAACAGGCCTTGGAGGCGGCGCGGTTGGGGGTGGAGCAGGGCGGCGAGGTCATCAGCGGGACGGTACGCTTGACGTGCAGCGACTCGGTCCTGCAAGCGTTGCTGCTGCCTGCGCTGGCGCGTTTCATGCCCGCGTATCCGGCGTTGACCCTTGAGCTGAGCACCTCGAACGACTTCGCCAACCTGAGCCGCCGCGATGCCGACATTGCGTTACGCCTGACCCGTACGCCGCCGGAACACCTGGTCGGTCGAAATCTGGGCGATGTGGCATACCGGGTATGCGCCAGCGCCACCTACCTGCGCTTGGCGAATACGGATGACCTGGCTTCCATGACCTGGATCGCGTCGGACGATTTTCTCCCGGATCACCCCACCGTAGCCTGGCGCCGCCAACATCTACCCGCCGTGGTGCCCGCCTATCGCTGCAACAGCATGCTCTCGGTCACCGAACTGGTGCGAGCCGGCTTGGGGGTGGCGGCGCTGCCAGACTTTCTGATCGATGAACACCAGGGCCTGATGCCCCTTGGCGAACCGCTGGAGGGGTATGACACCGCCCTGTGGCTCCTGACTCGCCCCGACTGCCGGGCCTTGCGCTCGGTGGTGAGCTTGTTCGATGAGCTGGGGCGCAATCTGCGCTGGCGCTGACTTCTAACGAGTAGGGTGTGCATGACTCAATGGACGATGGTCCCCAACGGTTATAGTGCCTCAAGCACCCGCCCTTGGCAGAGAACATCACGATGACGAAGTCTTCCCAACCCACTCCCGCCGCACCCGTTGACCACTTGCGTTTTCATCGCCCCCACGCGCATCTGGCGCCGACCTTCGGCAATGACCGCTTTGCGCTGAGAGCGGAGGCGTTCGCGCGTTTTTTCGGGACGCCGATGTTCCTCGGCGCGCAAACCTTGATCGTGCTGGTATGGGTCAGCCTGAACCTAGTGGGGGTCTTTCATTTCGATGCTTACCCATTCATTTTGCTGAACCTGGCGTTCAGCCTGCAGTCAGCCTATGCCGCGCCGCTGATCTTGCTGGCACAAACCCGTCAGGCTGCTCGGGACAAAGCCCAGGCGGAAGCCGATGCCCAGCATCGTGAAGCCTTGGCCATCGCCAATAGCGAGCGCCAGGCCCAGGCCGCGCAGAATACGGCGCAGTTACTTGAGTTGTTGGAACAGAACACCCGCCTGACGGAAATGACCAAGGCATTGACCGAGCGCATCGACAACTTGACCACTGAAATGCACCAGAAGGTCGTGCACAACCCATCGGTGCAATAGCCCTTCACGCCAGGATTTCTTGATCAAGCCTGGTAACGGCTCAGGAACATGTCGAGGGCCGATTCGATCACCTGGGCCTGCTCATCCTGGGTCAGGCTGGGTTGCCCCATCGAGACCTGCGGCCAGAAGGCGAACGTCTTGAGCAGCCCATGCATTTGCTGGGCGGCAAATGCAGGTTCCACGGGTTTCAACCGGCCATCGGCCTGGGCTTGGCGAATCCAGGCCGTCAGGCCTTCTTCCCGCTGGCCCATGCGCGACACCATGTCCCGGGCCCGCTCCGGGGAATGAATGGTTGCGGCGATGGCGATGCGCGCCAGGTCAAGGAAGTTCTCGTCCGCCAGCATGTGCAGTTTGGCTTGCAGCAACGTTTGCAGCTGCTCCCGTAGCGGCTTTCGCGGGCTGTAGGGCATGTCCTGTTCCGCGGTAATGCTGTTCCATAACCGATTCAGAATTTCGGCAAACAACTCTTCCTTGCTCGGAAAATGGTTATACACCGTGCGCTTCGATACGCCGGCAGTCGCCGCAATCTTGTCCATGCTGGTGATCTCGAAACCGCTGCTACGGAATTCAGCAATCGCGGCCTGGAGGATGGCTTCGCGTTTTCGCTCGGTAAGGCGCTGCGGTACGGTCATGGGCAATTCGTCGGTGAGATGAGAGAACTTACACTCGGCAGTTTACTTGCTGCCGGGATTCATGCAATCTAGAAAGTACACCGAGTGGTGTAGTTTTTTGAGTCAAGCGGCTGAGCGTGCATGCAACGGCCATCCAGCGTCCCACAACGGCGAAGCGCAATTGCGCCGACGCCCTTGGAGTTATCGCACCATGACCATTCCCTCTCTTTCGACCGACAATCCGTCCGCCCAAGACGCATCCCGGCGTGAACAGGGCAAGTATCGCAATCATGCCTTCACGCCTCGGGAAGGCTTTGGTACCACCCTGCGTATCATCTGGAACATGATCTTCCACAAGCCGCGCACCACTCGGCCTTCGGGCGCCATCGAGGTTCAACCGCTGTCGCGCGACACCCTGCTGGCCGCGCCGAACAACAGTGTCTGGCGCCTCGGCCATTCCACCGTGCTGCTCAAGCTGCGGGACAAGTTCTGGCTGACCGACCCGGTTTTCTCCGAACGTGCCTCACCCGTGCAATGGGTCGGTCCCAAGCGTTTTCATCAGCCACCCATCAGCCTGGAAGAACTGCCGCCGATCGAAGCAGTGATCCTTTCCCATGATCATTACGATCACCTCGACCATCAGGCCATTCTCAAACTGGCTGCCAAGACTCGCCACTTCCTGGCTCCCTTGGGCGTGGGCGACACCCTGATCAAATGGGGCATCGACGCCAGCAAGGTCCGTCAGTTGGATTGGTGGCAAGGCACCGAAGTGGACGGTATCGAGTTCATTGCTACGCCATCCCAGCATTTTTCCGGTCGCGGCCTGTTCGACAGCAACGGCACGTTATGGGCCTCGTGGGTGATGATCGACGCCGGTACCCGGATTTTCTTCAGCGGTGACACTGGTTATTTCAATGGTTTCAAACGCATCGGTGAGCAATACGGCCCCTTTGACCTGACGCTGATGGAAACTGGCGCCTATAACGTCGACTGGCCGCATGTCCACATGCAGCCGGAGCAAACCCTGCAAGCTCATATCGACCTCAGGGGCCGCTGGTTGCTGCCGATCCACAACGGCACATTCGACCTGGCGATGCATGCCTGGTATGAACCCTTCGATCGCATCCTGGCCCTGGCCTGGGAGCGCAACGTCAGCATCGCTACGCCGCAAATGGGCGAAGCATTCACCCTGACGCAGCCGAAACGTGGCCGCGCCTGGTGGCTGGATGTGGAGCCCTCGGCTTATCAGGACCAGCCCGACATGGCCTGACTCCCGACGCATCGATCATTCGATCATTGCGTAGTCTGGGCGCTCCATCGGATCCGGCGTGGCGCCCTTGATGTTCATGCCGCGCCCCGGTGCGAAGCCGGGGAAGAACACCAGGCCCTCGGCCTCCAGCCGAAAGGCCAGGGCCAGGCGGGTCACATCGAGCAACTCGCCCCCAGCCTCGAAGCGGCGGATGGCCTGGACCGAGACGCCGGATTGGCGGGACAGCTCCTCGACACTCCAGCCCAGCATGGCTCGCGCCTGTGCACTGTGAGCAGGGGTGAATTGATAGACAGCGATGCGTTGCAGGGTGGTTTTGATTGCGAGAGAGGCCATGGGGGGCTCCAAAGCTATGGGATAAAAAAGTACTGTGTTTTTGTACAGTTGTTTTGAATCCCGATCAATCTCATTTTTTTGATCAATGACCAGCGGTCTTTTCCAGCCAGGCACTCGGTGCGTGTCCCAGTACCCGGCGGAACATGGTGGAGAACGCGGCGGGGCTGTCGTAGCCCAGATCAAGGGCAATGCGGGTTACCGAATCGCCTACGGCCAATCGGGACAATGCCGACATCACACACGCCTGTTGCCGCCATTGGCTGAAACTTGCCCCGGTTTGCTGGCTGAACAGGCGATTGAACGAGCGCAAGCTGATATGTAACTGCGCCGCCCATTGCACGGGCGAGACGTGGGCGTTGGGGTGTTTCAGAAATCCCTGGCATAGGCCTAGCAGACGCGGGTCCTTGGGCAGTGGAAGGTGCAGCGGCAAATGCGCGCAGCGGGCCAGTTCGTGCAGCAACAGATCGATTAATGCACCGTCGCGTCCAGCCTCGTCATAGTCCGGCGCAAGTTCCACGGCTTCCATCAGCAACTGGCGCATCAGGGGCGACACGCTGATGACCTGGCAACGGGCGTCCATGGCCGTTACCGCAGCCGGTTCGATATACAAGCTTCGCGTGCTGACGCCCAGCATCAGCACCTCATGGGCAACCCCGGGCGGGATCCACACCGCCCGTTGCGGCGGCACCACCCAATTGCCGTCCGCGGTGCTGACCTGCATGACTCCGGTGGCGCCGTAGAGCAACTGCGCCCGACGGTGGCGGTGCAATGGCAACAAATGTCCGTGGGGGTAATCGGTGCCAATGGCGACGACTGCCCTGGGGGTCGCATCCAATAAATCGATCGAAGTGTTGCGCATCAACGGGCCACTCGTGATTGGCGTAAACGCGAACATTATTGGCTTGTTTGCTACAGCAGGCCAAGCGTCGCTTACCTATCGTGGGCGCCCACATTTCACGGAATCACCTCGAATGTTCTATGTATTGCTCGCATGCTTCGGCTGCCTGAGTGGCGTGACAGCCGTGCTGTTCGGGTTCGGCGGCGGCTTTGTCGTGGTGCCCTTGATGTATCGCATGCTGACGGTTCATCACACCGGTGACGTCATCGGTGAGTCGGCGATGCACATCGCCGTCGCTACCTCCACCTGCGTCATGATCGTCAACGCCCTGGTTGCCACTCGAAAACAACGCCGCGCCGGTCAGTTGATTCGTCGTTATTTGTGGCCGTTCGGCGGCTTCATTGCCCTGGGCGCGGCCCTCGGCGCAGCTACTGCCACCTGGATGAGCGGCGAGATTATCCGCTACGCTTTCATTGCCTACCTGGGCCTGACCATTTTGGATTGCCTGCTGCGGCGAGGTTTTCTGACACACACCAGCGATGCCGTCCCACGATCTTTGGCGACAATGGAGACCGCGTTGGGCGGCACCACCATCGGAGTCATCGCCACGGTCCTGGGGGTTGGCGGCAGCGTCATGACCGTGCCGCTGCTGCGCCGTTGTGGCCTGAGCATGTCCCAGGCCACATCCATGGCTAACCCGCTGAGCTTGCCCGTTGCCCTGGCCGGTACTGTTACCTACATGGCCATGGCCGGTTTCACCGATACAGACTTCGGCCCGTGGTTTATCGGTTATATCGATCTACTGGCCTTTGTTGCGCTCACACTTGGCGCGTTACTGGGCATTCGCCTGGCAACGCCATGGATCGGGCGGATACCGGATCGGCTGCACGCGTGGGTCTATATTGGATTGTTAGTCATTGTGATGCTGGGCATATCGATACAATAAATCGCTGCACGGCGTTGCTCGAAATCCAGTGAAGGAGGGTGCCATGTCAATATCCGACAGTGACTGGAAGAGTTACAACGAACTCTACGATCTGGCGCTAGAGCGCTTCTGCCAAGGCGTTCTTGCTGATGCCCAGACCATCGCTCAGAGCGAAGCTTTATCAGCTCACGCGCGATATCGTACGCTCTATCGCCTCATGCGAAATCGGGACAAGGACTTGGCGATGGCATTCAATGTATCTCGACGCCGAGACGTCTCTTTATCTTTGAGATTGATGATTGCATATGACCTGCTGAGCGATCAGGAATTGGCGGTCCTGAGCGAGGAACTGCGTGAAAGGGTTTCTGACGCCGTTCGCCAACCCTTTGAGATTGAATGGGCTGAAGACACATAAGTATTTTTCAAGCATTTTCCAGAGAGTCTGAATGTTAATCTTCAACTGCACCGAAGCGGCCAGCAACTTCTTCAGCCGCATGAGCAAAGGTAAGAAAATTACCCCAGTGGAGAAACCACCATCACCCGTTATCGAGGACGATGAGGTGGTGGTTGAGTTCGCCGAACAGTGGCTGGTCCATGCTATCACCGTGCAGCGCAAACACGTGTTGTTCGTCATCCATGTGCAAACCCGTTACTGCATGATTTTCGCCGATGCTAAAAAAGCTGATATTGAAGGTTTTGTTCAGCGGTTTTCCGAGCGATGGATCAATGGCCTGATGCGTCACGCGGGACAGCACGACCTCCTTCGCTGGGTCGATGACGAACCGATGATGGAACGCTTCCGGGAAAGTTGCCGTGAGTACGTTTTTTACAAACGTGGTCATCGTGGTGCGCAAAAGCACATCAACGAAATTTCCTGGATTTTCGAGGACTGTGCCGCCGAATGGGGAACGTTACCCACAGATGAATACGCTGCGGGCCGCTTCGATGGCAATAGGAATAACACCCCGAGAAGCAGTAAGGGGCATAAGGACTATTACTACCCGGATGAGGAAATGATCATTCACTGGTTGCGGGTGTACGGTGGCGTGGATGATTCCGCCGCCGAGGCTGCTCGTGAACGACGTATGGAAGTGAGACGGGAAATCTGGGCACTCGAACGGCAACTTGCGCAAGAAGCGCAATGAATAGGAAAAGCGACGACGCTCTGCAGCTCGTCGTCTGAGTCACAACAGTCCCTCAGGCGAAATTACTTTTCATCCAACCCCGGCGCTTCCCGAATAATGAAGTGATCCAGGTTCTCGATATTGGCACTGAACACCCCGAACGTCTGGTCGGGGTTTTTCTTGCTCGGTACCTGCTTGAGCTCCGGCGTCACGCCATAAAAGAAGCAATACAACGGCGCATCACTGTCGGCGGCGTGCTTGATCTCTTCCAGGAACGCTTTGCGCTTGCGGTAGTTATCGATCAGCTTCTTGCTCAGGTAAACGTTGACCGAGTAAGGCTTTTTCTTCGTCTCGTCCGGTTGTTTGAACCAGACCTTGGGTTCGAAATCGATGCGAAAGCTTTGCGTGTAATCCTTGATCTCCTTGATCTTGCCCCAGTAAATGAGCCCCTTGTTATCCAGCAGGTACTCGATCTTCTTGAAGAACGACCCATAGGGCGCCGTGTGCTCGCCAATCTTCAGCATCATGCGCTTGAGCAGGTCCTTGTCCGCGAAGTTCGACACGAAGCACTCCACCGGATGGGCGAAGACATGGGTCTTGTCCGGTGCCGAGTCACGGCCCGGGTGCTCGTCATGCCTGGCGGCTGAAGGCATGCGCTCATCGCGTATCACGTCTGCCGTCGCCGTCGGGTTGGACGGCTTGCGCACATACTCACGCCGAGTCAGCAACAACTCCGAAGGGAAATGCTCCTCCCGCCCGTCATCCGATTCCGCCCCATCCACTTCCAGGCCCGAGGCTGGCGCCTTCAGGCTGACATAAGGGCAACCCTCGATATGCCGCGTGCTGGGGATGTTCTTGAAGTGCGGCGTGCGCACGTAATTCACATTCTTGGCGTTGAACGTCCCCAACACATTCGCCGCATCAAACGCCATTCGACAGGCATCGTTGGGGCACTGGAACTGTTCCTTCGCGGAATCGAACGCCACCGTCTCGTCGAAATTCAGATCGCGCACGTCATAAATCGACAGCTTGTCGTCGAGGCTGCGGCAGTAGGCGAGGTCGAATTTCATGGTGGGCTCGGGTCCTTGAGGGGGAAGGGTATTAATAGCGGGAGGCGGGGTGGGTTGCACTGACTGTTTTCAGATCAGAGCAAATTTGTAGCAATGCCCCGCCCATGGACAGCGCCCGAGACGTTATTGATATTCTTCCAGCTCAACACCGACCCTGTGGCGAGGGAGCTTGCTCCCGCTGGGCTGCGCAGCAGCCCCAATTCAATATCACCAACAAAAAACCGTCGCCCGAACACGGACGACGGCTTCAGATTGGGCCTCAAAACCTTCGCAAAACCCGAGACGCTTTCCGCCACCAGGATTCGTGCTGGCTAAACGGATCATCCATCAGTGCCGCCGGCATATCTCGCAACGTGGCCTTGTTAGGCCAGTATTTCGAGGCCATGTTTTTCCACGATACTGAGCAGCTTAAGGGCCATTCCTCCTGGACGTTTGTCACCGGCTTCCCACTGCTTAACTGTCGATGCGCTTGTGTTCAGGTAGCGGGCAAAAACCGGCTGACTGACGTGGTTGCGCAGACGAATCTTCTTGATCTGAGCAGGCGGGATTTCAACAGGCACCTCAGCAATGCAGGTCTCATCGAATTCCCGCATGGTGGCCTTGTCGATAGCGCCGATTTTCAGCAGTGCCTCAGCCGAGCTGTGAATCGACTCGAAAGCCTCACTTTTGAATTTTTTCGCCATTGCATATCTCCACAAATTCTTTTCCGTCCAGCAGAAGCTGGACTTGCTCCTTGCTCAAACCTTTATAGGCATCAGCAAGCTTCTTAAACGCGGCCAGTTCATTTTTAGTGATGTTGTCCTGGTCTTTCTTAGCAAACAGGAACTGATACACCCAATAGCTACGACCTTTGGCAAGAATGATCGAGCGGTGACGATTCTCATTGAGGCGCTTTTTCCAAACACCTCCGCCCAAATCATCGGCTTGTCCGTTGACGACTTCCTGCACCGCCTTGCAGAGATCAGCATCTGTGATCTTTGCTTTCTTTGCTGCGGTAGCAAAGGTCTTCGTTTTGAATACCCTCATTGGCATAAGCTTTCCCTTTGGAGTACAAAGCTACCACTCAGTGGTATAGGTGTCAAAAGCGTGAGTTTTGCAGATAGCGCCGTCTAGTATGGTCCGAGGGGTACGACTGTAAGGGGGGACGGGACACTGATATTGTTTCAACACATCGCAAAACCTGTGAGAGTGGGCAACAACCCCAGCCTCAACGCCAAACACCCGTGGCGTGGAAGCTTGCCTCGCTGGGCTGAAGCAGCCCCACCCCAACGGAGTGTTTTTCACTCAACGACCAGTCGACCAACTTTCTGATACAGCGACAAAGTGAAAGCCTCTCTGTCACTGGCAAGATGACAGCGTCGATGGCAATTCGGGCAAAGCGCCACCGCGTTGGTAATGCTGTCCGAGCCATTCAGAGCCAGATGCTTCACATGATGCACTTCAAGAAACGGCAACCCGTCCACCTCGAACGGTGCGTTCTGACCGCAACCTTCGCAGACCCCTTTAGCTAGCGCAGCAACCCAAGCTCGGACTTTAGGATCTCGAACGTAGGACATCGTAGTCGTGCTGACCTGCTGGGGATTTGGGGTCCCTGATGGTTCGATCTTGAGCCCTTTCTTTTGCAGCTTGGAAGCTCGGCTGATCAACGTCTGCTGATCAGCGGTCGGAGCAAATTCGCCCGCGTCAGGTATCGCTTTATTAGCAAGCACCTTACGGATTCGTTGAGCCACACCTGCGCCAATGTTCTTGGCGGGCATATAGCCGCTGATCCGCCGCAGCCCCATTTGCTCCAACACCGCCGAGATATTCTGCATGCGGTACTCAACCGATGAGGCACTGCGCTTGCCCAACGGTCCGTCACGCAGGCGCTGGTTTTCAATCGACTTCTTGAAGGTCTGGCCGTTTAATTCTCGGTCGAGCATTTTCAGATAAGCATCAACCGAGGCCTCAAGCTCTTCATCGCTCCAGCCGCTTTTTTCCTTTCGAGTATCCATACAGTCGCCGAGGGTTAAAAACCCTCGGACGATACTGACTGGCTATTACGGCTGTCTACGAAATTTCCTACAGAAAAGGTACTGACCTCGTTTGGGACACTCTTAAGAAACGGAATGCCCAGGAACGTGAAACGCCTCACGCAACCTACGCCACCAAGGCTTAGCCGCCTTCGTTCGGCCTCGAGTCCGATTGAGCAGTAGATACGGCATATCCCGAAGCCGAATCCAGCCGTCGTTTTGCCAATGCAGCAGACTCAGGGACATCTCTGGCCAATCCAAAACACTCAGCATCGGCTGATCGGTATCGCTTGACTGCGCGTCCCGTAATGCCGGCACCACTTGATGTGTTAGCCACTCACGCAACAAACGATTCTCTGGCACATAGTGGTAAACCAGTAGGGCATATACACCAGACTCACTGAGCATCAGCCGCTTCTCAGGCTGGCCGTGGTAACGAATCAAAAAAACGTGTCGCTGGTCCTCATCAAGTTTGCTGTTCATACGGTCGTTCAGATGCACGCCCATCAACCGTCCGAGATCGCGGGCACAGAACCAGGGTTGGTTTTCCAGGAGAAGGGCGTGCAGGTGGAGGTTGTGACGGGTGAATACTGCGGGAACGTAAGCATCGGAAATGATGGGTCTCCGAGGTGAGCGGAGAGCAGCGTGGAGTGATTTGGGCATACCGTACCTCTACGTTTGAAGTTAGCGGCGCGAGCCCGACGTAGAGGATGTAAGAAAAATCCCAACAAGCTATTTCGCAATACAGAGTTGCATACGTCTTCTAAGACGGTACGCGCTTCTATGTTTGGCGATTAGCTACTACGTTGGGCGTTTCTTAGGCACCTGCGACTAAGATAGGTAACGAGGCGATACGGCGTCAATGCGGAAGGATTCTGAGTTTTTCGTAGGGCAGAGGTGGCGTGCCGGTCCTGAAGTTAAACGCGGCTTTGCTTCCGTTGAATACAAAAAACCCCGTTTTCACGGGGTTTTCAGTTACGCGTGCAACATAGGATTCTTCTTTCGAATCAATCCCAGCTCAAAGCCCCACCCGTCTGATACTCAATCACTCGCGTCTCAAAGAAGTTCTTCTCTTTCTTCAAGTCCATGATCTCGCTCATCCAAGGGAACGGGTTAGTCGTGCCTGGATATTCTTCCTTCAGACCAATCTGCGACAAACGACGGTTAGCGATGAACTTCAGATAGTCTTCCATCATCGCCGCATTCATCCCCAACACGCCGCGAGGCATGGTGTCGCGGGCGTATTCGATCTCCAGCTGCGTACCCTGCAGGATCATCTGGGTCGCTTCTTCCTTCATCTCGGCATCCCACAGGTGTGGGTTTTCGATCTTGATCTGGTTGATCACGTCGATGCCAAAGTTCAGGTGCATGGATTCGTCGCGCAGGATGTACTGGAACTGCTCGGCGACGCCGGTCATTTTGTTGCGGCGGCCCATGGAGAGGATCTGGGTGAAGCCGCAGTAGAAGAAGATGCCTTCCAGGACGCAGTAGTAGGCGATCAGGTTGCGCAGCAGCTCTTTGTCGGTGTCCGGGGTGCCGGTTTCGAACTTCGGATCGGAGATCGAACGGGTGTATTTCAGGCCCCAGGCGGCTTTTTTCGCGACCGATGGGATCTCGTGGTACATGTTGAAGATCTCGCCTTCATCCATGGCCAGCGATTCGATGCAGTACTGGTAGGCGTGGGTGTGGATCGCCTCTTCGAAGGCCTGGCGCAGGATGTACTGGCGGCATTCCGGGTTGGTGATCAGGCGGTACACGGCCAGGACCAGGTTGTTGGCAACCAGGGAGTCGGCGGTGGAGAAGAAGCCCAGGTTGCGCATCACGATGCGGCGCTCGTCGTCGGTCAGGCCTTCCGGGTTTTTCCAGAGGGCGATGTCGGCGGTCATGTTGACTTCTTGCGGCATCCAGTGGTTTGCGCAGCCGTCCAGGTACTTCTGCCAGGCCCAATCGTATTTGAATGGCACGAGCTGGTTGAGGTCGGCGCGGCAGTTGATCATGCGCTTTTCGTCGACGGCGACACGGGCGGAGGCGCCTTCGAGTTCGGCGAGGCCTTCGGCGATGTCGAGTTTGTCGAGGGCGGCCTTGGCGCGAATGATCGCGGCCGAGTCGTTGGCCGTCACGGCCCGGGCTTCGAGGGCGGCGGCACCGCCGGCGCTGTCGAGGCGGTCCATGTTGGCTTCAGAAGCGTGGCCGGCGTTGGCGCCTTTTACAGCGACTTCGCCGTCTTCTTTGTCGAATTCGTCCCAGCTCAGCATGACGTGTCGTCTCCTGCGTGAGGGCCAGATGCCCAATGAAGGCCTACTGGCCGCGGTGGATCTTGGAAAAATCGTTTGTTGCAGCAGCTGACGCAGGCAATAAACAGAAAAATGTACGGGTCATTCTGAAGCGGCTGTGTACGCGAGGAGGCGATGAGCCTCTGCGGGGGCTTCAGGCTGGCTTGATCCCCTGTAAGGGAATATTGCAGGCCCGTTTAAGGCGGCATTATAAGGACTTTTTTGCCTACGTGCTGCGGCGAAATCGCCCACGAAGGAGGTGGCGGGGGGCATATCCGCGTGGGAGCGAGGGTTTACAAGGCTTTGGCCGCTGAAGATTTTTTTTGCATGGGTCGCGGGGCAGGTTTTTTTGATCAAAAAATGAGCGTTTTTTACGGTTTTGCACTACATGTTGTGTTTATGGAGGGTTTTCGGCGCTTTCAGACACAACCAGGCCCGATCGAAATCGGGCCGTGGAAAATGCCAGTAATGATCAGCCGATACGGGCCGAACCGGTTTGATCGTAGCCATCTTCCGCGACGGTAGCGGAGCCGGTACGGTCGTAGCCGTCTTGCGCGACGGTAGCAGAACCGGTGCGGTCGTAGCCGTCTTCAGCGACCGCGGAACCGGTGCGATCAAATCCGTCGGCGGCGAAGGTGTTGCCGGCCAGTACGGACAGGGTCAGGACGAGGATCAGTGGGGTTTTCATGGTGGTTGCTCCCGATTGGTTTAAAGGTTGATCAGCCGTTGGAGCAGCCGTTGCCCATGACGCTGTAGCGCAGGATGTGGCGCTGGCCCTTGGAATCGTCGTATTCCATCTTCGCTGGGACCACTTCGCAGACGTTCGGGATTTCGCTCATGGAAATGACTTTGGCGATGTCCAGGTGGGTGGAGTAGGTGTACTCCTCAATGGCCGGTTTTTGCTGTGCAGCGTCGGTCGGGAGCTCGTCTGCCATCGCGGTGGCGCAAAGGCTGCCGAGGGCCAGAACCCATAAAGCTTTCATCTGATTCACCTTTCTTGAGGTCGAGTGGGGTCACGCAACCTTTTTGGGGTTGCGTGTGGAGCAAGTATTGGAAGTTGGATTAACGGCCTTCGTGGGGGCTGCGTTGCGTTAATCGTGTTTGCCGGTTGGCGAGATGAATTTTAGGGAGTGGGGCGGGGCACAAAAAGACTCGGTTTTGATAAACACTGTTGGTTGATCTGGTAATAATCGCTGCAGGTGGGGGGATTGTCTGCTGTATCTATGTTGGATGGGCTGCCGCCATCGCGAGCAAGCTCGGCTCCCACAGGCTCGGCTGCTGCACAGGGAAAAGCCTGGCGGGAGGGAGTTGCACGTTAGTACCGACATTTTGTAGGGACTTGTTACTACCATCGTCGAATGGTTCTATAGGCCCGCCCCGGGCTACAACGGGATCATACAAAAACAACTATTCACCGAGGTAAGAAAGATGAGTGCGGCTTCTGTGTATCCCGTTCGTCCCGAGGTTGCGGCCAATACGCTGACTGACGAGGCGACCTACAAGGCCATGTACCAGCAGTCGGTGGTCAACCCGGACGGCTTCTGGCGCGAGCAGGCCAAGCGCCTCGATTGGATCAAGCCTTTCACCACGGTGAAGCAGACGTCCTTCGACGATCACCATGTCGACATCAAGTGGTTCGCCGACGGCACCCTGAACGTTTCCTACAACTGCCTCGACCGTCACCTGGCCGAGCGCGGCGATCAGGTGGCGATTATCTGGGAGGGCGATGACCCTGCCGAGAGCCGCAACATCACCTATCGCGAGCTGCATGAAGAAGTCTGCAAGTTCGCCAACGCCCTGCGCGGCCAGGACGTGCATCGCGGCGACGTGGTGACGATCTACATGCCGATGATCCCCGAGGCCGTGGTCGCCATGCTGGCTTGTGCCCGGATCGGAGCGATCCATTCGGTCGTTTTCGGCGGCTTCTCGCCGGAAGCACTGGCCGGTCGGATCATCGACTGCAAGTCCAAAGTGGTGATCACCGCCGACGAGGGCGTTCGCGCCGGCAAGAAGATCCCGCTCAAGGCCAACGTCGATGACGCGTTGACCAACCCGGAAACCAGCAGCATCCAGAAGGTCATCGTGTGCAAGCGCACCGCGGGCAATATTAAATGGAACCAGCACCGCGACATCTGGTACGAAGACCTGATGAAAGTGGCCGGCACCGTTTGCGCGCCGAAGGAAATGGGCGCCGAGGAAGCGCTGTTCATCCTCTACACCTCCGGTTCCACCGGCAAGCCCAAGGGCGTGCAGCACACCACGGCCGGCTACTTGCTGTACGCGGCGCTGACCCATGAGCGGGTGTTCGACTACAAGCCCGGTGACGTCTATTGGTGCACCGCCGACGTCGGCTGGGTCACTGGCCACAGCTATATCGTCTACGGCCCGCTGGCCAACGGCGCGACCACGCTGCTGTTCGAAGGCGTGCCGAACTACCCGGACATCACCCGAGTGGCCAAGGTTGTCGACAAGCACAAGGTCAACATCCTCTACACCGCGCCGACCGCCATCCGCGCGATGATGGCTTCGGGCACTGCCGCCGTCGAAGGTGCCGACGGCAGCAGCCTGCGTCTGTTGGGTTCGGTCGGCGAGCCGATCAACCCGGAAGCCTGGGACTGGTACTACAAGAATGTCGGCAAGGAGCGTTGCCCGATCGTCGACACCTGGTGGCAGACCGAAACCGGTGGCGTGCTGATCAGCCCACTGCCAGGCGCCACGGCATTGAAGCCAGGTTCGGCCACGCGTCCGTTCTTTGGTGTGGTGCCGGCGTTGGTGGACAACCTTGGTAACCTGATCGAAGGCGCGGCCGAAGGCAACCTGGTGATCCTCGATTCGTGGCCAGGCCAGGCGCGTACGCTGTACGGCGACCATGATCGTTTTGTCGACACCTACTTCAAGACTTTCAGTGGGATGTATTTCACCGGCGACGGTGCGCGTCGCGACGAGGATGGCTATTACTGGATCACCGGTCGGGTGGATGACGTGCTCAACGTGTCCGGCCACCGCATGGGCACGGCCGAGATCGAGAGCGCCATGGTCGCCCACCCGAAAGTCGCCGAAGCGGCGGTGGTCGGTGTGCCGCACGACATCAAGGGGCAGGGCATCTACGTCTATGTCACCCTCAATGCCGGCGAAGAAACCAGCGAGGCCCTGCGCCTGGAACTGAAGAACTGGGTGCGCAAGGAGATCGGTCCGATTGCTTCGCCGGATGTGATCCAGTGGGCGCCGGGGCTGCCAAAAACCCGCTCTGGCAAGATCATGCGCCGCATCCTGCGCAAGATCGCCACGGCGGAGTACGACGGGTTGGGTGATATCTCCACCCTGGCCGACCCGAGCGTGGTGGCGCATCTGATCGAGACGCACAAGACCATGAACGTCGCCTGACGGCGGTTTGTGACCTCAAGCAGCCCCGCCTGGCATTTGTCT
>NZ_JBAMDJ010000042.1:0-51173 GCF_036961705.1 Pseudomonas sp. 3JA | reverse complement strand
TGGGCCTGACAGAAAGAGAGGACTGCTTCGCAGTCCAGCGGGAGCAAGCTCCCTCGCCACGGAGAGCAGATTCCTACGAGATTTTCAGAAGGCCAGGGGGAGCAATTGATTTCAGAAACGGAACGCGGCGGCATGATGGCTTTCCGGCGAAATTGGCTCGCTGGAAAGTGTCAACCATGTCCCCGCACACCCGTCAACCATGTGTCCGGTCCGTACACGCTTTTTCGAAAGTGACCCGCCGTCAGGGCGGAACCCTAAGTGGCCGTTACCGAAGAAACGGATATACACCCGAACCACAACCTGTCAGGTTTTTCCCAAACCTAATGCTCCCCAGCCAACCCTGATTATTTTCATAACTATTTGTCGCTTCAACACAATTCCCCTCCAGAGCACCCCTCTAGACTCCCGCCCACTTCGGTGCCTCGCTGACCGAACGCTGCCTACGAATCTGCCAATAATTGCCAATAAAAACCCCTGCACACTCAGGAGCGAAAATGAAGAAACTAGCCATGTTCGGTGCCCTGGCACTGTCCGTATTGTCCCTGTCGGCCGTGGCCGAAGACGCCAAGCCGATCCGTCTCGGGATCGAAGCCGGTTATCCGCCTTTTTCGATGAAAACCCCCGACGGCAAGCTGACCGGCTTCGATGTCGATATCGGCGACGCCCTCTGCGAGCAGATGAAGGTCAAGTGCACCTGGGTCGAGCAGGAGTTCGATGGCCTGATCCCTGCGCTGAAAGTGAAGAAGATCGATGCGATCCTGTCGTCCATGACCATCACCGACGATCGCAAGAAAAACGTCGATTTCACCATCAAGTACTACCACACCCCGGCGCGGTTCGTAATGAAGGAAGGCTCCGAGGTCAAGGACCCGCTGACCGAGCTCAAGGGCAAGAAAGTCGGTGTGCTGCGTGCCAGCACCCACGACCGTTTCGCCACCGAAGTGCTGGTGCCTGCCGGGATCAACCTGGTGCGCTACGGCTCCCAGCAGGAAGCCAATCTGGACATGGTCGCCGGTCGCCTCGACGCCATGCTGGCCGACTCGGTCAACCTCGACGACGGTTTCCTGAAGACCGATGCCGGCAAAGGCTTTGCCTTCGTGGGCCCGACCTATGAAGACGCGAAATATTTCGGCGGTGGCGCCGGCATTGCGGTGCGCAAGGGCGATAAGGCCCTGGCCGATAAATTCAACGCCGCCATCAGCGAAATCCGCGCCAATGGTACGTACAAGAAGGTGCAGGACAAATACTTCGCCTTTGATGTCTACGGGCATTAATCGGTAGGCGCTGCCGAAGGCTGCGATCTTTTTGAGGCTCAAGGGGCTGAGCAAAGATCGCAGCCTCGTTGCACTCGACAGCTCCACACCTAGTCATTCGGAGATTTCATGCAACGCATCGACCATACCCTGCCATGGAGCCACCTGGGCACTGAGCGCCGGCTCAGTGTGTTTCGTTACGGCCATGGCCCGCGCAAGGTTTATATCCAGGCCAGTCTGCACGCCGACGAACTGCCGGGCATGCGTACTGCCTGGGAGCTGAAGCAGCGGCTCAACGACCTCGAGGCGCAAGGCCTGCTCAAAGGGGTGATCGAGCTGGTGCCGGCGGCCAATCCCATCGGCCTGGATCAACATCTGCAAAGCGCTCACATGGGGCGTTTCGAGTTGGGCAGTGGCAAGAATTTCAACCGCTCTTTCGTGGAGCTCAGTGCACCGGTGGCGCAACGCATCGGTGATCGCCTGGGTGACGACCCGGCCGCCAATATCACCTTGATCCGCCAGACCATGGCCCAGGTTCTCGACGACCTGCCGGCGCCGCCTTCGCAACTTGAAGCGCTGCATCGCCTGCTGCTGCGCCATGCCTGCGACGCCGACATCACCCTGGACCTGCATTGCGATTTCGAGGCTGCGATCCACTTGTATGCCTTGCCGCAACAGTGGCCGCAATGGCGCTCCCTGGCCGCACGCCTGAAGGCCGGGGTGGCGTTGCTGAGTGAAGATTCCGGTGGCAGTTCGTTCGATGAGTCCTGCTCCTCACCCTGGTTGCGCCTGGCCAAAGCCTTTCCTGCGGCGGCGATCCCAGCGGCGAACCTGGCGACGACACTGGAGCTGGGCAGCATGGGTGACACCCGCGTGGAACAGGCCCAGGCCAATTGTGAAGCCATTCTCGGGTTCCTGGCTGAGCAAGGTTTCATTGGCGGGGATTGGCCGCCCGCGCCGGCGCAATGTTGTGAAGGCTTTCCGTTCGAAGGCACTCAATACCTGTTCGCGCCGCACCATGGCGTGGTGAGCTTTCTGCGTGAAGCCGGTGAGTGGGTGGAGCGCGGCGATCCGCTGTTCGAAGTGGTCGATCCGTTGAATGATCGGGTCACCATCGTGCGGGCCGGCACCAGTGGCGTGCTGTTTGCCCTGGACCGCGGGCGCTACACCCAGCCGGGTATCTGGCAGGCAAAAGTCGCCGGGCGTGAGCCGATTCGTACGGGGAAATTGAGCAACGACTGATAAGTGCTGTCTACCTCACCGCACGCTTCTTGTCGTGCGGCTATCGAACGATGGAGGAAGATCGATGTTTAAAGCGCTCGCCCTGTTTCTATTGCTGGTCTCGTCCGGGTTGCAGGCCCAACCCTCGCTGCACACGGACTTGCCGCTCAACTACCTGGCTCAAGTCGATGAGCAGGCTCGGAACCGACCGCTGGTGATTTTCCTGCACGGTTCCGGCAGCAACGAACAGGACCTGTTCGCACTCAAGGACGAGTTGCCGCGCGATTACAACTACCTCTCGGTGCGGGCGCCGAAGAGTATGGAACAGGACCGTTATCAGTGGTTCGCGAAACAGGGCGACGGTGCCTACGACGGTGACACCTCGGACTTGAAGGCCAGCGGCCAGGTGCTGCTGGACTTCATCGACAAGGCTCGGGCCAAGTACTCGACCGATCCGAGCAAGGTTTACCTGGTCGGGTTCAGCCAGGGCGCGATGATGAGCTACGAAGTGGCCCTGCGACACCCCGAAGCCGTTGGCGGTATTGCCGCAATGGGGGGGCGGGTCCTGTCGGTGCTGCGGGCGGAACTGACCCCCGATGAATCGCGCCGGACACTGGCGGTGTTCATCGGCCATGGCACGGCAGACCCGATCATTCCCTACCACGATGGCACCGAGGCCAATAGCTTCCTGAAGACCCTGGCGCTGGAACCGGAATTCCATGCCTACCCGGGTGTGGGCCACAGCATCAGCGCCCTGGAAGTGCAGGACCTGCGGGCCTGGCTGGAGCGGCTCAATCCCTAGGAGACTTCGTTATCGCCGCCGATGCCTAGCCCATCACTGACCGCTGGCGATCTGCTTCACCAACGCCTCATGACCGGCCTTGTCACTGGCCCGGGAGATGATTTGCACCACCGCCATGCGCGTGCCGGAGGCAGCCAGCAACGTGGTGTCGAGGGTTGGCCCACCGCCCTGGGTGGCGCTGGTGTCGATCTGGCGCAGGCCCAGGCCGGTGCCTTTCTGGGTCAGGCTTTTTGCGCTCAGGATCTTGGCGTCCGGCAGCGCTGTGGTTCGTTGTGCAGCGAAGTCTCCCATGGTGGTGTCGAGGAACGCGCCATCGTCGTCCTTCACGTTCGCGCCGTTGATGATGGTGTTCTCCGCAGCGATCACCACGGTCCGGCTGGTGGCATTGCTGTACATCGTCCCCGTCGCGCCAGCGGTACCCTGGGCGGCCTCTCCGGCGGGCAATGGTGTTGCGATGAACCCCTTGGGCAAGGTGAAGACGAACTTGCCGCCCAGCATCGAAACCTTCTGCGCCGCTGCATTGCCGGCGACTTTGGACGGGGCCGCCTGGGCAGGCACCAGGACCAGAGCGGCGATGGCCGCCAGCAGCAGGGCGGCGGCATGTTTACTCAGCAATGACATTGAAACTCTCCACGGTGGTCGCGCTTGGAGGCCGATCATCCCATGGGCGCCGTGCCTGACTCCAGCGCCCGTGGCGAATGGGCCGGTCGTTGCGGTGCTGGGGGCGGAGCGCGCTTGATCGGCACCCTCATCCGGGCGCTCAAACCGCTCCGGCACTGAAGCGCCGGGCCAACGCCTCGCGCTCGAAGTGCTCGGTGATGAAATCGATAAAGGCGCGGGTCTTGGCCGGCATCAGCGTGCGGCTGGGGTAGTAGAGCGAAATCACCCCCAGGTCCACGTACCAATCCGGTAACAGCCGCACCAGTTCGCCGCGCTCCAGCCAGGGCAGGGCGTCGGGCACCACCAGCAGGGCCACGCCCAGGCCGAGCAAGGCGGCCTCACGCATGGCAACGGGGTCATTGAAGATCATGGACTCGTTCAGTTGCACGGCGGATTCGCGCCCGGCGGCGTTGCGCAACACGGTCTGGCGTACCCGGCCAGTACGGCTGGCCCGCAGCACGATGTTGTCCAGGCCGGCCAGGTCTTCGGGTTGCCGGGGCAGGGCGCGCTCGCCCAGATAGGCTGGGCTGGCGACGGCAATCAGGTGAGCGGGCGCCAGGGTGCGCGATACCACCCCGGGCGTCAGTGCGAAGCCGCCTCCGATGGCCGCGTCGAAACCTTCGGCGATCAGGTCGACCGGGCGGTTTTCGAAATGCCAGTCCGGCCGGATCAGCGGGTAGCGGGCCAGCCATTGCGGCATCAACGGCAGTACCTGGCCGATACCGAAACTTGGCGAGAGGCTGACGCGCAAGACGCCGGCCGGTTCGCCGCGCTCCGTGGTCACCGCGCCAATGGCCGCCTGCAGGGCGTGCAGGTTGCCACCGATGCTGGCCAGGAAATGTTCTCCCGTTTCGGTCAGGGACAGCTTGCGGGTCGAGCGCTGGAACAACCGCACCCCCAGATTGCGCTCCAGCATCGCCACGTTGCGGCTCACGGCAGCGGGCGTCAGGGCAAGCAACCGCGCGGCCGCCGAAAAACTGCCGGTTTCGGCGCTGCGGACAAAGCATTCGAGGTTGGCGAGGCTTTCCATGGCATGGACCTGATAGTAATGCTTGAAAATGATTCGCCATATTACCGGCTAATCAAGAGGTAATGGCAAGGCCATCATGTACCTCAACGGCGGACATCACCGCCAGGCTTTATCCAAACCTTGAGGACACAAAACATGAGCAGCATCGACACCATCGACACCATCGGCATCATTGGCGCTGGCGCCATCGGCAGTGCTTTCGCCGGCGCCCTGGCCCGCCAGAACATCAATGTAGTGATTGCCAACAGCCGTGGCCCGCAAAGCCTGGCCGAGCTTGTGGCTGACCTCGGTCCTAGCGTACGCGCCGGCACCGTGAAGGAAGCCGCCGCTCAGCCGATGGTGCTGGTGGCGGTCAACTGGTCGAAGTTGCCCCAGGCGCTGGGCGGTTTGCCAGATTTTGCCGGGCGAATCGTGATCGACGCCAACAACGCGATCGAAGTGCCGGGGTTCAAGGCCGTGGATCTCCAGGGCCGGGCCTCGACCGAGGTGTTCAGCGAGTGGGTGCCGGGCGCACGGGTGGTCAAGGCTTTCAATCATTTGCTGGCGCGCCTGCTGGAGGCAGACCCGACGTCCGAAGGCGGCAAGCGGGTGCTGTTCCTGACCGGTGACGACGCGCAGGCACGGGGTGAAGTCGCGCAGTTGATCGAGCGCCTGGGCTTTTTCGGTGTGGACCTGGGGCCCTTGAGTGTCGGCGCACGCTTGACCCAGTTCCCGGGCGGTCCGCTGCCGGTGCTGAACCTGGTCAAGTTCGACTGAGCACTTCGCGACATACGTAAGGACCCGCTCGATCACCGTGGGAACCCGGCCTGGAGCACTCAGTCGGGTTCCACGTTCAGTTGCAGGCTGTCGTCGGCCAGGCGCTTCGTACTTCGCACGATGCCGCTCAGGTGCCGGCCCTCGGCGTAGAACGTCACGATCTGGGCCTTGTCCAGGTCGTCCGGCATCGGTGGATGAACGTGCAACACGAACCACACCGGTTTGTCGTCGTCGAGGTGCTTGACCTCGTACTGACAGTTGATGCTTTTGGTATTGCGACCAAGCAGCGTGTCGAGACCGTAGTCAAGGTGAGTGCTGTCGACGGAGGATCGGGCGAGAGGCATCGGCGGTCTCCTGGGTACGCGCGGTTGATGTTCAAATGATCCCGCCCGGGATGGAAAATTCCATTGGGTGATCTGTAGAGATTAGCCCCAACTTCTGCCGTTCTCATTTTCCCTGTGTGGCGAGGGAGCTTGCTCCCGCTGGGTCGCGTAGCGGCCCCCCGCTTTTTGCGGCTGCTTCGCAGCCGAGCGGGAGCAAGCTCCCTCGCCACAGGGGGCCATTCCAAACAGGCACTCGTCAGATCAGACGCCAGGCACGCCGTCCTTCCACACCGACCAGTTCTTCACAATGTCCTGCACCAGCGGGTTGCCGGTGCGGAACAGGTTTTCCAGCGCCGGGACGAACGCGCCCTGGTCGGCGTATTTGAGCAGGTTGTCCACTTCGTTGCCGCCGGGCTCGGGGCGGTCGAAATCGGACCCGGCCCGCAGCACGGCCAGCCGGTTGATGTCCACCCGACCTTCGCGGCTGGCGCGGAGCAAGGCCTCGTAGGTGGAGTTGTCTTCCTGTTGGGTGGTGCAGTAGACGCCTTTGTTGTCGGTGAGCAGGCGCGTCCAGACTTCGGCGCGCTCGCTCAGGCGCGTACCGGAGAACCAAGTGTTACCGGCCAGGGTGTCGCAGCGGGTCACCACCGGCGGCTGGTTGGCCGGGGCGTACGGATACTTCAAGCGCCAGGCCGCCGATTCCTTGCTTTCCGCCAAGGTTACCTTCTGGCTGAGGGCAAAGGCCTTGGCTTGCAGGGCCGGGTTGAGTTCGAAGACTTCCGTCTTGTAGTCCAGCGGCGGTTTTTCGTTCGGCCCCTTGGTGTTGATGCCCAGGTAGCCGGTAGGCCAGTCCTTGGGCACATCCCGCGAATCCAACTCCCATTGGGTGCCGAACTCCACCAGGTAATGGGCCCAGGCGGTTGTGCCAAGCGTGCCGTGGTGCGGGTTGATGCCGGCGATCCCGGCCACCAGGAAATAGCTTTTGCGCAGGTCGACGGTGGGGGAGAGGGCCAGGGCCAGTGTCGAGGCTGCGGCGTTGGTCTGGCCCATGCCGGTAATCAGCAGGCAGACTCGTTCGGCATTGCAGCGGATCGTCGGGTATTCGGCGGAAAGTCCCGGCACGCGGATTTCAGTCTTGAGTTCGAGGCGATCGATCCAGTTCTGCGCTTCAGGAGCGAACATCGTGATCAGCATCACTTTGGGTTGAAGCGGCGGTGCGGCCCCGGCGGTCGAGCAGTACAGAGCCGTGCAGGCCAGGCCGATTGAAATAGACAGGCGATTGATCATGTATTCGTGACCTCCATGGATTTGAAGTGATGCTTCTACGGCTTGCTCAGAATTGGTAGCCAACCCCGGCGTAGTATCCCCAGCCATCGGAGCGGGCGCGGAAGTTGCCGTCGCCAAAGTTAAGCTCACTGCCGTCCTGCCAGTTGCCGCCGTTGTGGAAGTAACGGCCCACCAGCGTAAAGCGCAGGTGCGTGAACGAATACAGCAAAACGTTGGTGGCGACCGTCGCGTTGGCGGTGCGGGCGGGGTTGTCCTTGTGCAGGTCCGAACCGAAGTCGAAGTTGGTGAAACCAATGTAAGTCAGGGATGCGCCGTTGCTGAACTGGCTGATCGGCACGATGTATTTGAGCTGGGCGCGGTAGCCGTCCCAGGAATATTCATTGCTGGCGCCATAGTTTTCCCATTGATAACGGCCATAGAAGTTGGCCGACAGGTTGACCCTCGAGTGCGTGTCGATATCGGTGCCCAGCCCGCTGTACAAGGTGTTCGCGCGATTGGCGCTGTTGCTGCCGTGATCGTAGATCCAGTCGAACGCCACATACCATTCCTTGAACGGCCCGATGGCCAGGCTGCGGCCGGCCAGGTAGTCGATGGAAATACGCGGTTCGTGCTCCATGAACACGGGAGAACCGTGGTCCCACACCCCTTTGTCGTGACTGTTGCCAATGTTGAGAATCTTTGGAATGTCGACGTAGCCATAGAGCTCGAAGGGCCCTTTGCGTCCGAAGTATTCATATTCCAGATAGACATCGTCGACCGGTTGCGGGCCGAAGCTGATGTCCTTGCTGCCGATGAGCGTCAGGTCCTGGTTGTACCAGTCCGACAGGTAGACGCCTTTGTTCGAGGGGGTGGCCTCGGGGCTGAGGGCTTCGCCCTGGGCGGACGCCTCGGCGGTCTGGGCTTGGGCCGTGGTGCTGAGTAGTCCGGTAACGGCGGTCAGTAGCAGGGCGGCTGCCAATACGCCGGGTGTAGCGCGACACCGGGAAGTGCAGTGCATGGAAAGTCCTTGTTCGTGTGGGCCGAAGCCCGGGTTCCGTGGTTGAAGAAAGACCATCGATCCGCTGCGCAGGATCGATTGCGCAAACGTTTGCACATGTCGTACCAATTTTTCGCATTGGCTTGAAATGCATGGGGTTCAGGCTTTTTTCCTGTCGTGTTGGTCAGGCTCGGTGCACCGAATTCGGCAGTGTCGTGTGAAGGGGCACCAACGTGTTGCAGGGGCATATGATCGACGCGGCACTGAGGCGGTGGCGTTGCTGATAGAATCGGCCATCTTGACTGACCAGAGGTATGCCCATGAGCGAGCCGATTCGCCTGACCCAGTACAGCCACGGTGCCGGTTGCGGCTGCAAGATTTCGCCCCAGGTACTGGAAGTGATCCTGGCCGGCAGCGGTGCGCAGAACCTTGATCCCAATTTGTGGGTCGGCAATGCGTCCCGGGACGATGCTGCGGTGTACGCCATCGACGAGGAGCGCGGGGTGGTCTCGACCACCGATTTTTTCATGCCGATTGTCGATGATCCTTTCGATTTCGGTCGCATCGCTGCCACCAATGCCATCAGCGATATCTACGCCATGGGCGGTGACCCGCTGATGGCCATTGCGATTCTCGGTTGGCCCGTCAACGTATTGGCCCCGGAAATTGCTCGGGAAGTGATTCGCGGCGGTCGCTCCGTGTGCGACGAGGCCGGTATTCCCCTGGCCGGCGGGCATTCGATCGACGCGCCTGAGCCGATTTTCGGCCTGGCGGTCACAGGCCTGGTGCAAAAGCGCCATATGAAACGCAACGACACGGCCACCGCCGGTTGCCGCCTGTACCTGACCAAGCCCCTGGGCATCGGCATCCTCACCACGGCGGAAAAGAAAGGCAAGCTGCGCGTCGCCGACGTCGGCCTGGCCCGTGACTGGATGTGTACCCTCAACAAACCTGGCAGCCGCTTCGGCAAGCTCGACGGTGTGACGGCGATGACCGACGTCACCGGTTTCGGCCTGCTCGGTCACCTGGTGGAAATGGCCGACGGCAGCCAACTGACCGCGCGCGTCCGCTATGACGCGGTGCCACGCCTGCCGGGTGTCGAGTACTACCTCGACCAGGGGTGTGTGCCGGGCGGTACGCTGCGCAACTACGACAGCTACGCCAGCAAGGTCGGTCGGGTCCAGGAACTGCACAAGCGCGTGCTGTGTGACCCACAGACCAGCGGCGGCCTGCTGATTGCCGTCACCCCGGAAGGCGAAAGTGAGTTCCTGCGGGTTGCCGCTGAACTCGGGCTGGCGCTGGAACCTATCGGCGAACTGGTCGAGCGGCAGGGTTATGCGGTCGAGGTGTCTTGATGAGCCATGACATCACCGATTACCGCGATATCTTCCTCAATGACCGGCCGATGATGGACACACGCGCCCCGGTCGAGTTCATCAAGGGGGCCTTCCCCGGCGTAGTCAATCTGCCGTTGATGACCGACAGCGAACGGCAACGCGTCGGCACCTGCTACAAACAGCAGGGGCAACAGGCGGCCATTGTCCTGGGGCATCAGTTGGTGTCCGGTGAAATCAAGGCCGAACGCATCCAGGCCTGGGCCGAGTTCGCCAAGACCCATCCCGACGGTGTGCTGTATTGCTTTCGCGGCGGCTTGCGTTCGCAGATCGTCCAACAGTGGCTCAAGGACGAAGCGGGCATTGATTACCCCAGGGTCGGCGGTGGCTACAAGGCCATGCGCAGCTTTTTGCTGGACACGGTCGAACAGGCGGTTGCCCAGTGCGACCTGGTGCTGCTGGGCGGCATGACCGGCACCGGCAAGACCGAAGCGCTGGCTCAACTGAGCAACAGCCTGGATCTGGAAGGTTATGCCAACCATCGCGGTTCCAGCTTCGGCAAACGCGCCACCGGCCAGCCTTCCAACATCGATTTTGAAAACCGCCTGGCCGTGGACGTACTGAAAAAACGCGCCAGCGGCATCGAACAATTCGTGCTTGAGGATGAGAGCCGTGCGGTCGGCAGTTGCGCCTTGCCGCTGCCTTTGTACCAGCGCATGCAGCAGGTTCCGATGGTCTGGCTGGAAGACAGCCTGGAGCATCGGGTCGAACGGATCCTGCAGGATTACGTCATCGACCTGTGCGCTGAATTTGTCGCCGTACATGGCGACGAAGGTTTCGCACTGTTTTCCGAGCGATTGCTGGCAAGCCTGGACAACATCCACAAGCGCCTGGGCGGTGACCGTCACCGGCGCTTGAAGGACATCCTGGAAACTGCCCTGGCCGAGCAGGCCCACAGCGGTGCCGTCGACGTGCATCGCGGTTGGATCGAGGGTTTGCTGCGTGAGTATTACGACCCGATGTACGTGTTCCAGCGGGAAAAGAAGGGCTTGCGGATCGAGTTCTCGGGAGAGCAGGCGGCGGTGCTGGAATATCTGCGGGAGCGGGCGGCCCGGGGAGGGTGACCACAGGTTTGGCATCCACCCTCAACTCTGTGGGAGCGGGCTTGCTCGCGAAAGCGGTGGATCAGTTGGCGGTGATGCCGACTGCCATCGTCTTCGCGAGCAAGCCCGCTCCTACAGGGCGTGGCGACTGATCAGGTCGGGCAGGTCTTCTGGCCATTATCCAGGCCCTGCTTGTAGCTCTGGCTGGTGAGGCTGGCCTTGCCGTTGTGCCAGGTCAGGGTCAGCACGTACAGCGAGTCAAAATCGCCTGACGCCCAGTCATCGGTAATGGTTTGCTTCTTGCCCACCGCCTCTGCGGCGACCGTGTTGATCAGTTCCGGCAGGTAGCCATGGGACCAGGCGGTATAGATGGTGGCGTTGTGGTACTTGTCGTGCAGCAGTTCCTCAGCCAGGTCGCTGGTGTCGTTGGCCGAATAATTGATGTTCACCGGCAACCCGAGCTTGATGGCGCTGGGGCTGATGGTCATCAGCGGGCGAATATAGCTATAGGAATTGTCCAGCTCGCCCTCTTCGACATTGCGGGTCGGGTTGGCCGCGAACACGTAGTCGGCCTTGCCGAATTTTTCCGGCAGCAGGGTGGCCAGGTCGATGGCGCGGTTGAGACCCTGGCAGTTGAGCTGGCCCAGGCCACCGGCGGGTTTTTCGGCATGACGCAGGAACACCAGGGTCTGCACGCCGTCGGCTGGTTGGGCGCGGCTGATGCTGGATTCCAGCGCCAACCCCAGGCCACAGACCACAAGCAGCGTCGGCAGCAGCAGCCACGAACGGTGTTTGAAATGTCTGGCTAAATTCAGTGGGTTCATCATCGAATAGTTATTCTTCAGCACTCTTGAGTCAGGCTGACAAACCCTGGCACCGCGAAGCGGCTGGCCTCGGGTGTTTTCCCTGTCGTTACGCCGCGTTGAATCCTCCGGGGCATTGCTCAGAGTCTCTTCAAGCCCTTTGGTTCGATCCTGGCTGGTCCCGGTGCACTGTAAGGCCTCCTGTGGGGAGGTAGGGCGAATGTTAGCGACAGGATGTTGCGGATTTAAGAAAGGGCCGATGTGAATTCCGTGACGGGCAGTGATGCCGTCCCGTACATCTTGGATTATCCTCGGGCTTTCCTTCATTTTCGAGCCGACCCCATGCCCGACTTGACCCCATTCCCCATCACCGAGAAATGGCCTGCCCAGTTCCCGGAGTGGATCCAGCTCTACTCCCTGCCCACCCCCAACGGCGTGAAGGTCTCGATCATGCTGGAAGAGATCGGCCTGCCGTACGAGCCCCACAAAGTGGACTTCGCCAGCAACGACCAGCTATCGCCCGAGTTCCTTTCCCTGAACCCCAACAACAAGATCCCGGCGATTCTCGATCCCCATGGGCCGGGCGACCAGCCGTTGGCGTTGTTCGAGTCGGGGGCGATCCTGATTTATCTGGCGGACAAGAGCGGGCAGTTGCTGGCCCAGGAGTCGGCGGCGCGCTACGAGACGATCCAGTGGCTGATGTTCCAGATGGGGGGCATCGGGCCGATGTTCGGGCAGTTGGGGTTCTTCAACAAGCTTGCCGGCAAGGACTACGAGGACAAGCGGCCACGCGATCGCTACGTCGAGGAAAGCAAACGCCTGCTCAAGGTGCTCGATGGCCGTCTGCAAGGGCGCGACTGGATCATGGGCGAGCGCTACACCATCGCTGATATCGCCACGTTCCCCTGGGTGCGCAACTTGATCGGCTTTTACGAGGCCGGTGATTTGGTCGGTATCCAGGATTTCCCCAATGTGACGCGGGTACTGGAGCGCTTCCTGGCCCGACCGGCTGTGGCGCGCGGGTTGAAGATTCCAGAATGAGTCAGCCGACGATTCGCCGATTCGATTACAAACAACTGGATGTGTTCAGCGATGTGCCATTCAAGGGCAATCCGCTGGCGGTGGTGCTGGGGGCCGATGGGCTCAGTGACTCGCGCATGGCTGCTTTTGCCAATTGGACCAACCTCAGCGAAACCACATTCGTGTTGGCGCCACAGCACCCGGAAGCCGATTACCGGGTGCGTATTTTCACCACCTCGACCGAGTTGCCGTTTGCCGGGCATCCGACCCTGGGCAGTTGTCACGCCTGGCTGGAAGCCGGAGGCGTGCCCAAAGGGCAGGAGATCGTGCAGGAATGTGGCGTCGGCCTGGTCAGGATTCGCCGCAGTGATCATGGCTTGGCATTCCTCGCGCCGCCCTTGCTCAAGTCCGGTCCGTTGGAGGCCGACCTGCTGGAGCGGGTGCGCAAGGGGTTGGGGCTCGCAGCCGAGGCGATTGTCGAGGCGCAATGGGTCGATAATGGTGCCGGCTGGCTGGCCTTGATGCTCAAGGATCGCCAACAGGTCCTGACGCTTGACCCCGATTACCCTCAGTTGCTGGATCTGGCGGTGGGCGTGATCGCACCTTGGGATCGGGCCGTGGATGGCGATGAAGCGCACTTTGAAGTGCGAGGCTTCATCGCCGGTGATGGCATGCCGGAGGATCCCGCCACGGGCAGCCTGAACGCCGGGCTCGCGCAATGGATGCTGGCCAAGGGCTTGGCGCCGACATCCTATGTGGTCAGCCAGGGGCTGACGATGGGGCGGGCAGGGCGCATTCATGTCGAGCAATTGGGCGATGACGTCTGGATTGGCGGCGCGGTGGTGACGTGCATCAATGGCTCGCTGACCGTGTGAGGGGATTATTGCCCGGTTGGTAACACGCTATTTTCCAGCCGGTATTTGTGCCCTGGCCGACCAGGGCATAAGCTTTGCCCCCTGTGATCGCGCACCTATTTGCCCCAGGAGTCCCATGTCCAGCCAGTTCCCCGAAGCACGTCCACGCCGTCTGCGTCGCAATGCAAGCCTGCGCAGCCTGTTCCAGGAAACCGAGTTCACCTTGAACGACCTGGTGCTGCCGATTTTTGTCGAAGAAGAAATCGATGATTTTGTGCCGATCAAGAGCATGCCCGGTGTGGTGCGCATCCCAGAATCGAAACTGGCCGGCGAGATCGAGCGCTACGCCCGTGCCGGTATCAAATCGGTGATGACCTTTGGTGTGTCCCATCACCTGGACAACGATGGCAGCGATACCTGGAGCGAGCGCGGCCTGGTGTCGCGCATGGCCGGGATCTGCAAGGACGCGGTGCCGGAGATGGTCGTGATGTCCGACACCTGCTTCTGTGAGTACACCGATCATGGTCACTGCGGTGTGCTCCACGGCGATGAAGTGGACAACGACCGGACCCTGGTCAACCTGGGCAAGCAAGCCGTGGCGGCGGCCCGCGCCGGTGCCGATGTGATCGCGCCATCGGCGGCCATGGACGGGCAGGTCCAGGCCATTCGCCGGGCCCTGGATGAAGCCGGTTTCAGCCAGACGGCAATCATGGCCTATTCCACCAAGTTCGCCTCGGCACTCTATGGCCCGTTCCGCGAGGCCGGCGGTAGCGCGTTGAAAGGTGACCGCAAGAGCTACCAGATGAACCCGATGAACCGCCGCGAAGCGCTGCGCGAATCCTTGCTCGACGAGCAGGAAGGTGCCGATGCACTGATGGTCAAGCCGGCCGGTGCTTACCTCGATATCATCCGCGACATTCGCCAGGCTTCGAACCTGCCGCTGTCGGCTTATCAGGTCAGTGGCGAATACGCGATGATCAAGTTCGCCGCCCAGGCTGGCGCCATCGACGAGGGCCGCGTGATACGCGAGAGCCTTGGCGCAATCAAGCGGGCGGGGGCAGACCTGATCTTCACCTACTTCGCCATGGACCTGGCGCTGAGCGGGATCTGATCTCGACTTGCATCAGTGGGGCCCGTGCCACCGCCTTCGCGAGCAAGCTCCCACATTGGGCATAGCCCGCATCCACTTTTGATCGTATGGTTGCTCCGGAATAACGAACCCGATGGAGCACCATGCAATTCAACCGATTGATGATCAGCCTTGCTGCGCTGCTGGCCTTGGCCGGTTGCGGCAGCCGTCAGGCGCAGGAGCCTGAGCGTCAGCCCGCTGAGGTCAAGAAGCAGATTGTGCAGTTGTTGCCGGCCAAGACTGCGGATCGCGAAGGCTGGGCGACTGACATCTACGTGGCCTTTGCGGCCCAGCAGATTCCCTCTACGACGCAGAACATCTGTGCTGTCCTGGCGGTGACCGAACAGGAGTCGACGTTCCAATCCGATCCGCCAGTGCCGGGGCTGGGCAAGATCGCTCGTCAGGAGATCAACCGCCGTGCGGCGAAGGTGCACATTCCGGAGCTGTTGGTCAGTGGCGCACTCCAGGTGCGTTCGCCCAACGGCAAAAGCTACAGCGATCGGCTCAATGCGGCGCGCAGCGAGAAAGAGCTGAGCGGGATTTTCGATGATTTCATCGGCATGGTGCCGCTGGGCAAGACACTGTTTGGCGGTTTCAATCCGGTGCACACGGGTGGGCCGATGCAGGTCAGCATCGCGTTTGCCCAGGCCAATGCGCGCAATTATCCCTATACGGTGGAGGGCTCGATTCGTCGCGAAGTGTTCAGTCGTCGTGGCGGGATGTATTTCGGCATCGCGCATTTACTGGGCTATCCGGTGAGCTACACCGAGCCGTTGTATCGTTTTGCCGATTTCAATGCCGGGTGGTACGCCAGCCGCAACGCAGCTTTCCAGCATGCGGTGAGTGTAGCGTCGGGCATTTCCCTGGCGCTGGACGGCGATCTGATCGCCCACGATTCCATCATGCCAGGCAGCACGGAACTGGCGGTGCGCACGCTGGGCAAGTCGCTGGGAATGCGCAACCCGACCATCCGCGATCAACTGGAACAGGGTGACAGTCTGGCGTTCGAGGACAGCAAGCTCTACAAGCGTGTGTTCGAACTGGCTGACAAGGCCGAGGGCAAGGCGTTGCCTCGGGCGGTACTGCCGGGGATCGTGCTCAAGAGCCCGAAGATCACGCGCAAGCTGACCACAGCATGGTTTGCCAAGCGGGTGGATGAGCGTTATCAGCGATGCATAGCGCGGGCGACGGGGCGCTAGCCAGGCGTTGAGGCATGAAAAAGCCCGGCGGATGAGGCCGGGCTTTACTGTGATGGGTTTGGTTTGGGAGTGTTCTGGAGCGGTGTGTCGGGTGAACTGCGCAGCGGCTGCGTGAAGGTTGCGGCCGCTGCGCGCCCGAGCGGGAGCAAGCTCCCTCGCCACGGGGTGTGTTGCACATGATTTGCGATACTTCCAGGCATTGCGGTCAAGCAACTCATACGCGGTTTTCGATCAGGCGATCGGAGCCACCTTCGGCGACGCGACGTTCCAGCAGACGATCGGCACCGCCTTCAGCGACGCGGTTTTCGATCAGGCGATCGGAGCCACCTTCGGCGACGCGACGTTCCAGCAAGCGATCGGCACCGCCTTCGGCGACGCGGTTTTCGATCAGGCGATCGGAGCCACCTTCGGCGACACGACGTTCCAGCAGACGATCAGCACCGCCTTCAGCGACGCGGTTTTCGATCAGGCGATCGGAGCCACCTTCGGCGACGCGACGTTCCAGCAGACGATCGGAGCCACCTTCGGCGACACGACGTTCCAGCAGGCGATCGGCACCGCCTTCGGCGACGCGGTTTTCGATCAGGCGATCAGAACCGCCTTCGGCGACGACCGGTTGGGAGGAGGCGGCAAATACGTTGGCGGCCAGTACAGAGAAAGCGAGGCTGAGGATGACTTGGCGTTTCATGATGGTGTGCTCCGGGGGTGCAGTGGTTTGTGTGGGGCCATTGTTGTCCCGGGCGATCATCAAGAGAACTTCATTGACATGATGGTGAACATCGATGGCAGTGATACCTCGTTGGCCCGCTACCGGTCAGCTCGATGGAACACTGATGGGCTCGCGGGCTCTACCGGCATAATGCTTACGCAGGAGGTACGTTCATGTATCGGTTATTCGGTTGCAGGCAATCCGGCTCTTCGGCGGTGGAGGTTGCCCTGTGTCTCTGTGAGGTGGCTTATCGGCGGGTCGACGCCTATTCGACGCACGACAACGATGCGGCGAAAGAGCTTGAGGCACTCAATCCTCTGAAACAGGTGCCGACCCTGCAGTTGCCGGACGGTTCGGTGCTGACTGAAGCAGCGGCGATCTTGATTCACCTCGGGTTGACCTTCCCAGCATCGAAGCTGCTCCCGCAAGACCCGGCCCAGCGCGCCCAGGCCATACGGGGCCTGGTCTATATCGCGGCCAATTGCTACACGCCCATCGGCATTATCGATTTTCCGGAACGCTGGCTGGACGAGGCGGACGAAGCGACTCGACAGCGATTGATATCCGGCACGCAGCAACGGCTGTATCGCAATTGGGCGCTGTTTGCCGACCAGTTCCCGGCCCGACCTTTTCTAGGCGGTGACGAACCCGGAGCGCTGGATATCCTGGCGGCCGTGATCACCAAGTGGAGAAATACACGGGAGGCGATGCTGAGCGCCCGTCCAGCGTTCCATGAGCTGTTGGAGCGCATTGACCACCATCCGCGCGTTGCGCCGGTGCTGTCGCTGCATTGGCCTGAGTGAATCAAGGACACGCCTTGCGTCCAGCCGCTTGCTCGACAAGGCCGGCAAATTGCCGGACATTCTCCTGATGCGCCGTCACCAGCTCGTCGATACTGGCGCCCGCCGGCGTTTGCAGGCTGCTGCGGCACGTGATGGGGCGGGCGTCGTTGCCCAGGTTGCGCAGTCGCCATTGCACGTCCATGCGGGCATAGCGGCCAGGGATCGAGTCAAAGCGTTGCACCTCTACCCGCAGCAATGATTTGGGGGCGCCAGGGTTGCTCAGTTGTTCGTCCAGGCTGCTGTGCAGTTCATCGGCCAGGCTGGCGCCCCACCATTCGGTTTCCATGATCGCCAACCCGCTGTTGCCTTGGCGAATGACCATCTGGGTGCGATCCACCTGGGGTGGGACACTGACCTGTTCGATCTGGATGTCCACGCTGGAGCGCGATTGGCCTGCCGGTTGGGCCGGGCTCAACGTGTGGTAGTGGATCGGATCGCTGCGGCAGGCGCCGAGCAGCAACGCCAGGGCAACCAGGGTGAGTTTCAGCGTCAGTGGCATGGGGCGGACTCCTGTGATCATTCTTTCACCGGCAATGTGAGGTTCTGCGCCGGTGCGTCCTTGGGACGGCCGCGAAGCAGCGATTCGGGATGGCGGCTCAGGTAGTCCGACAGTTCGCGCAGCGAGCGCGACATGCGCCCCAGGTCGTCCAGGGTCTGGGTCAGTTGTTCGCGCTGCGGTGAATCTTCGGCCAGGGTCGAGTTAGCCGATTGCAGGGTCTTGCTGACGTCTTGCAAGGTGCTTTGCACGCCCGGCAGGGTCTTGCTGTTGAACTGGGCCAGGCCTTTGCGCAGCTCCACCAGGTTGCCATCCAGGTTGCCGGCAATGCTCTCCAGTGGCAGTTTGTTGATCCGCTCGATCATCGTCTGCAGTTGTTCCTGCAATTGCTGGAGACTGCCCGGGAGGGTCGGGATTCGCACGGGGCGGGCGCTGGGATCGAAGGCGACTTTTTCAGCCTTGGGGTAGAAGTCCAGCGAGATGTACAACTGCCCGGTCAGCAGGTTGCCGCTACGGGCCTGGGCACGCAGCCCGCGCTCGACGAAGCTGCCGATCAGGCGGGCGCCAGCGGCTTCGTCGTCTGGATTGTGATCGAGCGACTTGAGCAGTTTTTCATGGGCCTTGCCCAGGCGTTGCGGGTAGATCACCACGCCGACGTTGACCGGAAAGCTGCGTTGCTTCTCATCGAAATCGAGGTTGATGGCCACCACCCTGCCGATTTCCACGCCGAGGAACTCCACCGGCGCACCGACGCGTAACCCGCGCAGGGCCTGGTCGAAACGCAGGGCCAGGTATTGGCCCTTGCCATCGGGCGGGGCGAGGGCGCTCTGCTGGTCGGCAAACAGCTCGTAGGTCTTGTCTTCGCTGGCGGCGGTGTCGTTGGGGCTGTACTCCGGTGCCCGGAACGCGATGCCACCCAAGAGCAAGGCCGAGAGCGATTCGGTCTTGACCGCGAAACCGTTGGCGCCGACGTTCACGTCGACGCCGCTGACGTTCCAGAACCGGGTGTTTTCGGTGACATACACATCGTTGGGCGCGTTGATGAACACGTCGATGTTGACGCCTTTGCCGTCGGTGTCCAGGGCGTAGGACACGACTTGGCCCACCGGGATCTTGCGCAGGTACACCGGCGAGCCGATGTCCAGTGAACCGAGGTCCTGGGAGTGCAGGGTGAAGCGCTTGCCTGGTTCGCCGTAGGTGATGGGCGGCGGGTTCTCCAGGCCCGTGAAGGACTTGGCGCGCACTTTCGACTGACCGGCGTCGGCCCCAATGAAATCCCCCGACAGCAAGGTGTCGATCCCCGAAATACCGCCGGCCCCGATGCGTGGCCGTACGACCCAGAACACCGAATCTTCGTGAGTGAAGGTGTCGGCCGTCTTGGCGAGCTTGACCGTGGCGGTGACGTTCTTCTGGTCCTCGCTCAGTTGCACATCGGTGACCTGGCCGATGACCACGTTGCGATATTTCACCTGGGTCTTGTTGGCGGTCAGGCCCTGGCCGGTCTTGAAGGTGATGGTGATGGTCGGGCCTTCCTGCAGCCAGTTGTGGACCACCAGGGACAGCCCCACCAGGACCGCGATGATCGGCACGATCCACACCAGCGACACCGTCCAGCGGCGGGTGGTGACGTGGGCGCGGCCGGGTGCGGGTTGCTGCCCGTCAGTGGCTTGCGACTTCATCCATGACCTCCTCGGATGGTTGAGTGTCCCAGATCAGCCGGGGGTCGAAACTCATGGCCGACAGCATGGTGAACAGCACCACGAGGCCGAAGAACAGGATGCCCGGTCGTGGTTCGATGTCGCTCAATGCCTGGAACTTGACCAGTGCCGCCACCAGGGCCACCACCAGCACATCGAGCATTGACCAGTAGCCGATGACTTCCACCAGCCGGTACAGCTTCGCCCGCTGGACTTGGGCCCAGGTGCTGCGCCGCTGTGCGGTCACCAGCAACAGGGTCAGCACCACGAACTTGATGCCGGGCACCGCAATGCTGGCGATGAAGATAATCAGGGCGATGTCCCAGGCGCCGCTTTGCCAGAACTCGATGACGCCGCTGATGATGGTGCTGTCGGCGCCTTCACCGAGCATCTGGGTATTCATGACCGGTAGCAGGTTGGCCGGGATGTAGAACACCAGCGCGGCCAGCATGTAGGCCCAGGTGCGGGTGATGGCGTCGGGTTTGCGTCGATGCAGGGCGGCGTCGCAGCGGGGGCAGGTCTCGGGCTCGTCGGTCATGTCGCAGGCCAGGCCACAGCTGTGGCACAGGCACAGGCCCAGGTCGCGGGCCTCTGGAGGGGTGTCCAGCGGCTGGCCGTTCACAGGCTGTCCCAAAGGTCGCGGACATCGCGCCCGGCAATGCGGATCATCAGCAGGCTCAAAGCCGCCAGGGCGAACAGGCCGATGCCCGGGAGCACGTCTAGCAGGCCGGCGAGCTTGATCACCGCCACCAGCGCGCCCAGCAGGCACACCTCCAGCATGCTCCAGGGCCGCAGGGTTTCCAGGCTGCGCATGCACAGGTTGAACCCCGGCGCGCGCCGCTGGAGGTAGGCATGGCCCAGTACCCAGAGCAGCAGCACCAATTGAAAGGCTGGTGCAATGATGATCGCCACCGCTGTCACCAGGGCGATGAAGGCGATCGGCCCCTGGTTCAGCGCCACGATGGAATCCCATAACGTCGCGCTGTTGCTCAGGCCCTGGAGGCGGATGCTCATCACCGGGTAGATGTTGGCGAAGGCCCACAACACCGCGGCGGTCACGCTCAAGGCCAGGCGCTGTTCGATGGTCAGGCCGTTGTAGCGCTGGATCACCGCGTGGCAGCGCACGCACGAGGCTTTCTGGTGCGCAGCGAGCATCACCGGTTCGTACACCGCATCGCAATGTTCACAAATGATCAATCGGTCGGTGTCGGCCATCGGGATGCTCGCAGGAACAACCCCTTCAATATAGAAGTGCCTTGGAAATGAGCAACCCGGCCGAACAGATCATTCCCCGCGAATGTATTGCTCCAGTTGTTTGATCAGATCGGCCTGTTCGGCGATGGCTTCCTTGACCAGGTCGCCGATGGACAGCAGGCCGACCAGTTTGCCGTCCTC
The DNA here is from genome assembly GCF_036961705.1 of Pseudomonas sp. 3JA. Taxonomy (NCBI): domain Bacteria; kingdom Pseudomonadati; phylum Pseudomonadota; class Gammaproteobacteria; order Pseudomonadales; family Pseudomonadaceae; genus Pseudomonas; species Pseudomonas sp. 3JA. The sequence goes on along the minus strand of NZ_JBAMDJ010000042.1, from coordinate 30,284 downwards.
CACCACTGGCAAATGCCGCAAATGTTTTTCGGTCATGATGCTCAGGCAGGTCTCGACGTTCTGGTGCGGGTCGATGGTGATCACGGGGGAGACCATGATGTCACTGACCTTCGTGCCCACCGATGAGCGACCGCGCAAGACCATTTTGCGAGCATAGTCGCGCTCGCTGATGATCCCCAGCACTTCATCGTTCTTCACCACCAGCAAGGCACCGACGTTCTTCTCGGCCATGCGCATCAGGGCCTGCAATACCATGTCGTCCGGTGAGATGGTGTGCACTTGCTGGTTCTTCTCGTCTTTTATCCGGAGCAACTGCGCGACGGTTTTCATGGGGGAGCCTCAGGTGTTGTTTTGCTGGTTGTTAAAGCATCGTAGACCCAACGGCGCAGAGCAAGCGGTAAAGCGGCGGCCAGTCGTCCAAAAGCGTCATTGCCGGTGAATTCCCCCTGATATGAAGCCATGCGCTGTCTGTGGCGAGGGAGCTTGCTCCCGCTCGATCGCGCAGCGATCGCAAAAAGGGGCCGCTGCGCAGCCCAGCGGGAGCAAGCTCCCTCGCCACAAAAAAAGCGGGTGGGTGGTGTGTCAGTTGGGCAGGTGAAGTTCCCTCGCCACAGGTAGAATCGTCGCCTACGCAAAATTCGAGGTTTCAGCGGTGGATTTACAGCAGGGCTTCGTCCTGACCCGGCATTGGCGCGATACCCCGGCCGGCACCGAAGTCGAGTTCTGGCTGGCGACCGACGCCGGTCCCCGGCGCGTGCGCTTGCCGGTGCAGACGTCGGTGGCCTTCGTGCCGCAGATCCAGCGCGGCCAGGCCGAAGCGCTGCTGCAAGGGGAGAAGGACGTTGAGTTGCGTCCCCTGGACCTGCTGGATTTCGAGCATCGTCCGGTGCTGGGGCTGTATTGCCAGCAACACGCCCAACTGATGCGCCTGGACACCACCTTGCGCCGCGCTGGCGTGGAGGTGTTCGAAGCAGACATCCGGCCGCCGGAGCGCTACCTGATGGAGCGCTTCATCACCGCCCCGGTATGGTTCGGCGGTACGCCGGCCGCCGATGGCCTGCTGGTGGATGTCCAGATGAAACCGGCGCCCGAATACCGCCCACCGTTGCGCCTGGTGTCCCTGGACATCGAAACCACCGCCCAGGGCGAATTGTATTCCGTCGCCCTGGAAGGCTGCGGCGAGCGCCAGGTCTACATGCTCGGGCCAGCCAATGGCGACGATACCGGCGTGGATTTCCAGCTGGAATACTGCGAATCGCGCACGCTGCTGCTGAAGAAACTCAACGATTGGTTCGCCCGTTTCGACCCTGACGCGATCATTGGCTGGAACCTGGTGCAGTTCGACCTGCGGGTGCTGCATGAACACGCCCGGCGCCTGGCGGTGCCGTTGCGCCTGGGGCGTGGTGGGGAAGAGATGCAATGGCGCGAGCACGGCGCGCGCAACAACCACTTCTTCGCCTCGGCCGCTGGCCGGTTGATCATCGACGGTATCGAGTCCCTGCGTTCGGCGACCTGGAGTTTTCCCTCGTTCAGCCTGGAAAACGTCGCCCAGACGCTGCTGGGGGAGGGCAAGTCCATCGATAACCCGTACCAGCGCATGGACGAGATCAACCGCATGTTCGCCGAGGACAAGCCGGCCCTGGCCCGCTACAACCTCAAGGACTGCGAGCTGGTGACGCGGATCTTCGCCAAGACTGAACTGCTCAAGTTCCTCCTGGAGCGGGCCAGCGTCACCGGCCTGCCAGCGGACCGCAGCGGCGGTTCGGTGGCGGCCTTCACGCACCTGTACATGCCGCTGATGCACCGCCAGGGGTTCGTTGCCCCCAATCTCGGCCAGCGTCCGCCCGAGGCCAGCCCGGGTGGATTTGTCATGGACTCCCAGCCGGGGCTCTACGAGTCGGTGCTGGTGCTGGACTACAAGAGCCTGTATCCATCGATCATCCGCACTTTCCTGATTGACCCGGTGGGCTTGATCGAAGGGCTGCGCCACCCGGCTGACCAGGAGTCGGTGCCAGGCTTTCGCGGGGCGCGTTTCTCCCGTACCCGCCATTGCCTGCCGGCCATCGTGGCGCGGGTCTCAGAGGGCCGGGAAACCGCCAAGCGCGAGCACAATGCGCCGCTGTCCCAAGCATTGAAAATCATCATGAACGCCTTTTATGGCGTGCTCGGTTCCAGCGGCTGTCGCTTCTTCGATCCACGCCTGGCCTCGTCCATCACCCTGCGCGGCCACCAGATCATGCAGCGCACCCGCCAGTTGATCGAAGCCCAGGGGCATGTGGTGATCTATGGCGATACCGATTCCACGTTCGTCTGGCTGCGTCGTGCCCATGGCCAGGAGGAAGCGGCCAGGATCGGTCGCGAGTTGGTCGCCCACGTCAACCAATGGTGGCGTGAGCAGGTGCGCGATGAGTTCGGCCTGGAGAGTGCGCTGGAGCTGCAGTTCGAAACCCATTTCAAGCGCTTTCTGATGCCGACTATCCGCGGCGCCGAGGAGGGCAGCAAGAAACGCTACGCCGGATTGGTCACCCGTGCCGATGGCAGCGACGAAATCGTCTACAAGGGCCTGGAAACCGTGCGCACCGACTGGTCGCCGCTGGCACGGCAATTCCAGCAGGAGCTGTACGGGCGGATCTTCCACCGCCAGCCCTATCAGGATTATGTGCGCGATTATGTGCAGCAGACCCTGGCCGGTGCGTTCGATGATCGGTTGGTCTACCGCAAGCGTCTGCGTCGGCCCCTGGAAGACTACGAACGCAACGTTCCACCCCATGTGCGGGCTGCGCGGCTGGCCGATGAGTTCAACCAGCGCCAGGGGCGTCCGCGGCAATACCAGAATGGCGGCTGGATCAGCTACGTCATCACCGTTGCCGGCCCCGAGCCACTGGAAATCCGCAGCGCGCCGATTGATTACGACCATTACGTGAGCAAACAGCTGCAACCGGTGGCGGATGCGATCCTGCCGTTCGTGGACGATGACTTCTCGACGTTGGTGGGTGGGCAGATGGGGTTGTTCTGATGGCGAGGGTCAAGGTTCCTGTGGCGAGGGAGCTTGCTCCCGCTGGGTCGCGAAGCGGCCCCATTTTTTCCTGCGACCGCTTCGCGATCGAGCGGGAGCAAGCTCCCTCGCCACAAAAAGCTGCCAGGCCCGGGGGAAACTAGACCATCGCCAACCGCTGCTTGCCCTGGGGCTGGGGAAATATCAGGTCGAGGGCGGCCAGGTCCTGCGGTTCCAGCTTCAGGTTCGCCGCTTCGGCATTCAAACGCACATGCTCAGGCTTCACGGCCTTGGGAATGGCAATCACCTTGTCCTGGCGCAACAGCCAGGCCAGTGCGATCTGTGCCGGTGTGGCGCGATGGCGTTCGGCGATCTGTCCCAGGGTGTGATCCTTGAGCAGGTGCCCGCCCTGGCCGACCGGGCAGTAGGCCATGATCGGCATGGGCCGTTGCTGGCACCAGGGCAGCAGGTCGAATTCGATGCCGCGTTCCTGCAGGTTGTACAGCACTTGATTGGTAGCGCAGGCCGGCGAGGCCAGCTCCTCGAGGTCATCGACGTCAAAGTTCGACACACCCCAGCGGCCGATCTTGCCTTCTTCGCGCAGGCGTTCGAACGCTTCGACGGTTTCTGCCAACGGGTACTGCCCGCGCCAGTGCAACAGATAAAGGTCGATGTAATCGGTGTCGAGCCGGCGCAAGCTGCGTTCGCAGGCCAGGGGAATGCCTTTGCGACTGGCGTTGTGAGGGTAGACTTTGCTCACCAGGAAAACCTGGTCCCGCAGGCCGGTGATCGCCTCGCCAACGACGGTCTCCGCACCGCCTTCGGCATACATCTCTGCGGTGTCGATCAGGGTCATGCCCAGTTCGATCCCCAACCGCAGGGCCGCGACTTCTTTCTTGTGATGGGACGGTTCCTCACCCATGCGCCAGGTGCCCTGGCCAATGACCGGTACGGACACACCCGCCAATTCCAGCGTCCTCATGCCTATCTCCTGTTTTTTGCTTTGACGTGTGGCAGCAGGATAGACCAAGTGTTCAGTGTTGATCGTTCCCACGCGAGCATGGGAACGATTCGGCGGGGGCGTTACTTCGCGGAGAACTTCAACACCATGGTCTGGGTGTAGGTCTGGCCCGGATCAAGCCGCGTCGAAGGGAAGTTCGGCTGGTTGGGCGAGTCGGGGTAGTGCTGGGTTTCCAGGGTGAACGCGCCCCAATGTGGATAGACCTTGCCTTGCTTGCCCTTGACGGTGCCGTCGAGGAAGTTGCTGGTGTAGAACTGCACGCCAGGCTCGGTGGTGTAGAGCTGCAGGCGGCGTCCGGAGTCCGTGTCATACACTTCTGCGGCCAGTTTGCTCACGTCACCCTTGGCGTCCAGCGCCCAGTTGAAATCGAAGCCGCCCTGTTTCGGTTCGGCGAACTTGAGTTGTGGGTGATCGGCCTTGATATGGGTGCCGATGGCGGTGGGTTGGGTGAAGTCCATCGGTGTACCGGCCACGGGGGCCAGTTCGCCGGTGGGAATGAGCTTGCCGGTGACCGGCGTGTAGTGGGCTGCGTGCAGGGTCGCGAGCTGCTCGAGGATGTCGCCGTTACCGGCCCCAGCCAGGTTGAAATAGCTGTGGTTGGTCAGGTTCAGCACCGTGGGTTTGTCGGTGGTCGCCTTGTAATCGATGCGCAACTCGTTCTGTTCGTTGAGGCTGTAGGTGACGTCGGTCTTCAGCGTGCCGGGAAAGCCCATCTCACCATCCGGTGACACGTAGGTCAGGGTGACGCCCACCGAGTCCTTGCCGTCATGGGGCTGGGCCTTCCAGACGCGCTTATCGAACCCTTGCGGTCCGCCGTGCAAGGAGTTGCCATGGTCGTTCTGCGGCACCTGGTAACGCTTGCCGTCCAGCTCGAAGGCACCGTCGGCCAGGCGATTGCCGAAGCGGCCGATGGTCGCGCCGAAATACACGCTGCCGTTCTTCTGGTAACCCTGCACGTCGTCGAAGCCGAGCACGATGTCGGCGGCCTTGCCGTTTTTGTCCGGCACGCTCAATGACTGGAGGATGCCGCCGTAGGTGATGACCGTGGCCTCCATGCCGTGACTGTTGCGCAGCACGAATTTTTCCACCGCCGTGCCGTCGTCGGTTTTGCCGAACGCACCGCGTTCATTGGTCAGGCCGGCAGCGTGGGAAGCCGAGGTGGCGATCATCAGAGACACTCCGAGGGCCGTGAGCAGTTGTCTGGATTCAAGCATGGTATGACCTTCCTTCCTGTTGTTTTGTTGTTGTTTTGAACGCGGGGCGAGTCCGCTACTGGTCGGACAGCGCTGAAGGTTTTTCTGGTTAGTAGTATTTCTATTTGGTGGGTGAGAAGGGATTTATAGCCATTAATGGGGATTTATCAATTAAAAAGTAAGACTAATTGCGTGATTGGGTCGTTGCTGAAGACCGAGGGTTTTCTCCAGGTACTGCACTTTTATGATTTTTGCCGCTCTATCCATGGCCTGGAAGCGACGACCCCCATCGCTTCCCCATGCCCAGACCGAGATTCGATGGCCGGTGTTTTTTATCCTGTGACGAGATTGCGCCGCTGCTGCCTGGCATTGTTGGTCGGTGTGTCGATGCTGTTCAGCGGCGGCTGCAGCCATCAGCAGGGACAGGACATGGTCACGCAGTTCAGCAACGCCAAGCCCCAGGAGTTCTTGCAGACCAGCGTCGACCGCATGGCCACGTTGTCGATGCACGACAACTTGCAAAGCCTCTATCTGCTGATGAACAAGCTGTACCTGCGCAACCCCGAGGAGCTGCGCAAGTCCGGCTTTCTCGACGCTCGCACTGCGGAAAAACAGGTGCGCATGGCCATCGAGCAGCAACAGCCTTTGCCGACCTTGGGTGGCAAGAAGGACCTGGCGGCCCTGAGCTACGCCATGAGCCCGGAGTTTCTCGGCGATCGGGTAGGGGCGTTCATCTATGCCATCGGCAGCATGCTGGTCACCGCGCACGGCAATCGCCTCGAGTTCTACATGACCGACACCATCGACCCGCGTTTTGTCAGCAACGCGGCGCGCAATATCGAAAAAGCCACCTGGCTGCTGAGTCAGCGGCAGAACAAGGACGGCAAGCTGTTGCTGTTTTCCAATGAAATTTCGGAGGAGGGCAGCAACCTGAGTTTCGCCGTGGAGTTTGGAAAAATCGTCGCCCGATTGGACCTGCTGACCCAGATGCTCGATGAGCGCTACCGGCGGATTGGCTTGAATTACGCCCAGAGCCTGCTGTTCCTCAATTTCCTGCCGGTCCAGTGAAATGACGGAAAAGGAATAAAGATAGATCACATCGATATAGGGGGTTATAAGAAAAATCGCTATGCTCGCGGCCAGATTTTTCATGCGGTCGTGCTGAGACGGGTTTAATGGATTTCGGTAATGTCGGTTTAGTCGTTGCAGGCCTGGTGGTCGGCTTCATCGTTGGGATGACCGGCGTCGGCGGTGGTTCGCTGATGACCCCGATCCTGTTGTGGTTTGGTATCAACCCTGCGACGGCGGTGGGTACGGACCTGCTGTACGCAGCCATTACCAAGTCTGGCGGTGTCCTGGTTCATGCAAAAAATCGCAACATCGACTGGGCTATCACTGGCTGGCTGACGTTGGGCAGTGTGCCGGCAGTCGGCTTGACGCTGTGGTTTCTCAGCAGCCTGCACAGCTCCCCCGACGCCATGAACGCGGTGATCAAGCAAGCCTTGGGCTTTGTGTTGTTCGCCACTGCCTTGGCGATCCTGTTCAAGAAGCGTTTGCTGCAATTCGCCCATGACCGTGCCGGCGGGCACTACAACCCCACTGGCACGCGCCTCAATGTGCTGACGGTCATCACCGGCCTCGTGCTGGGCACCATGGTCGCCTTGACCTCCATCGGCGCTGGCGCCCTGGGCACCGTTGCGCTGTTCATCCTCTACCCGTTCCTGGTCACCAAGCGCCTGGTGGGCACCGAGATCGCCCACGCCGTGCCGCTGACCCTGGTGGCTGGCCTGGGCCATGCGAGCATGGGCAACATGGACTGGCACATCCTGGGTTTCCTGTTGATCGGTTCGTTGCCGGGGATCTACCTGGGCAGTCATTTGTCGGGACGCATCTCCGACGAGTTGCTGCGCCCTTGTCTGGCGGTGATGCTGGCGATGATCGGGTTCAAGCTGGCGTTCTAGCACTGACACCGAGATCCCTTGTGGGAGCGGGCTTGCTTGCGAAAGCAGTTTCTCAGTCAACGTTGATGTCGACTGACAGACCGCTTTCGCGAGCAAGCCCGCTCCCACACTCGTTTGTGGTGACTGTATTTTTAGCGCTCACACCTTCCTCCCGCACGCGTTGGCTACCATGGTTGCGCAATGACCCCCCTGGCCTAAGCTTCAAGTCAGGCAGGCGCAGTATTGAGCGACTCTCGCGGAACAATCGCCGCCCTGTGCAATCAGTACAGCGTAAATATCAAAAGGAGAGGCGCATGCTCATTCGGTCGTTGACCTTCGCTACCTTGCTGGCCATCGCCGGCCCCCTGTTCGCTGCCGATGGCGACTCACCCCTGGTGGCGGATGCAGGCAAAGCACGCCCCCTGATCGTTATCGCGCCGAGTACGGTCGACCCGGCCTGGGTCAGCCTGAAAAAGGCCTTGGATGAACCAGCAGGCAAGCAGGGTTTTTCCGAGCGCAACATGGTGCTCTACACCGTGCTCAATACCATTGGGCAGCGCGATGGCAAGGACCTGGACCCGCAAAGCACCATGGCGCTGATTCGCTCCCTCAAGCTGGGCGCCGGGGCTCAGACCAAGATCATCCTGGTGGGCAAGGACGGGGAAAAGAAGCTTGAGCATTCCGGGGCGATCGAATTGAAAGAGCTCTTCGATGCCGTCGATAAACTGCCCGCCGCGGAAAAAGAAGCGACACCTCCAGCCCCACCATCCGCGCCAGAGCCTGCACCGGCCAAGGATGCGAAAGGCGCCAAGGCTGGCAAGGCAGTCAAGCCGGCGGGGCCGGCGAAGCCGCTGGACGATTGATAGTCCCGTGGCGAGGGAGCTTGCTCCCGCTGGGTCGCGAAGCGGCCCCTCAGCCCCTCAGCTTATCGGTCGATGAACCATCGGAAAAGCATAGGGCTGCTTCGCAGCCCAGCGGGAGCAAGCTCCCTCACCACAGTGACTTACTCAACCTTCTACTGCGCTTCCAGCGCCGTCAGGATCCGGTGCGCCGCCTTCACCCGCTCCTCAATCGGATAATTCTTGTTCGCCAACAGCACGATGCCCATGTTTTTACCGGGCACGAAAGCCGCGTAGGCACCAAACCCGTTGGTCGAGCCGGTCTTGTTGATCCAGGCGCCGTCCGGCGCCGGGTGGGGCGGGTCGAGAGGTTCGGCTTTTTGTGGGGCCAGGGCCATCTGCGGTGTGTTGCCAGCGAGCAGGTCATCCAAGGTGAACGGGGCGGGGTAGAACTCCCAGCCCAGCCCCTGATTCATCCCGCCAACCTTGTAGAACCCCATATGCGTCGTGGCGATGGCTTGCTTCAGGTCTGCGTCCAGTTTTTCAGGTCGCAGGTTGACCTCGACGAAACGAATCAGGTCCGTTGAACTGGTCTTGACCCCATAGGCTTCGGAATCCAGCGCGCCGGCACCGACTCGCACGGGTTTGCCGTCCTTTGCATAGCCTTGGGCGTATCGGCCCATCTGATCCTGCGGCACCCGCACATAGCTGTGCTTGAGGCCCAGCCCTGGCATCAGCGTGCGCTCCATCACCTCATCAAATGGCTGCCCCAGGCTGCGGGCCGCCAGATAGCCGAACAGGCCGATGCTCGGGTTTGAGTAGAGCCGCTGGGTGCCGGCCGGGTAGAGCGGTTTCCAGTTCCTGTAGTAACTGAACATCCGGTCCGGATGGTCCGCCTCGTCGGGAAACTGCAATGGCAGGCCGCCAGCGGTGTAGGTGGCAAGGTCGAGCAGGCGGGTGCTCTCCATGGCGCTGCTACGCAGCTCGGGCGCAAAGCGAGTGGCCGGATCCGCCAGGGACAGTTTGCCCTGGGCCTGGGCATAGGCGCCGAGGGTGGCGGTGAAGGTCTTGCTGACCGAGCCGATTTCGAAAAGGGTCTGGTCGGTGACCGGCTTTTTCGTGTTCTTGTCGGCGACGCCAAAATTGAAAAACTGCCGTTGGCCGTCGTGCGTGATCGCTACCGCCATGCCCGCGATGTCCTGCTGTTTCATCAAGGGCTGGATGACGGCATTGACCGTGTCTTCAATGCGTTCCTGGGCAAAGCTTACGGGCGTTCCGCAGACCAGGAAAAAAATCCCGGCGAGTATCGATCTGGCAATTGGCATGGTGCAGCGTTCTCGTTGACCTTCCTGGAGGGGGCTCAATCTAGGGCGTTTTTGGCGGCCCGGCAATCCGAGGTTATCGGGCCGAGGCGCGTTTTCTGAGTCGTCTGACGGGGCTGCGGGAACCTTCCCACAAAACGGTCGGGTTACCCGACGCGACCGGACCTCAAGCCAAACCACACAAAGCGGCAGCCGCCGGGTAAACTCGCGGCTCTTTCTAAAGGAGTTCACATGAGTTACTACCAGCCCGGCATTCTCGCCACCCCTGTTCCGCCTCAGGCCCGTCATTTGTTTTTTGCCCTGGAATCGGTCGAGGCATTGCCGGCTGCGCTAGACAAACTCCGGTTGTTGCTCGATAACCGTGCCGTGATCGGCTTTGGTGAATCGCTGGTCCAGGCGTTGGGCGCCCAGGTCGAGGGCCTGCGGGCTTTTCCGGCGCTGGCCGGCGTGGGTGTGGACAACCCCTCGACCCAACACGCGTTGTGGTGCTGGCTGCACGGCGAAGACCGTGGCGAGCTGATGCACCGCAGTCGCGCCATCGAGGCGGCGCTGGCCCCGGCGCTGCGCCTGGTACAGATGAACGAAACCTTCCGCCATATGACCGGCCATGACCTGACCGGCTACGAAGACGGCACCGAAAACCCGCACGACGAGGCTGCCATCGCTGCCGCCCTGGTCCAGGGCGCCGATGGGGTGCGCGGTGGCAGTTTCGCCGCGATCCAGCAATGGCAGCACGATCTGGATGGTTTCGCGGCGATGCAACCCCATGAGCGCGACAACATCATGGGCCGGCGCCTGAGCGACAACGAAGAAATCGATGACGCGCCGGAATCGGCCCACGTCAAGCGCACCGCCCAGGAAAGCTTCGCCCCGGAGGCGTTCGTGGTCCGTCGCTCCATGCCGTGGATCGAAGGCGACCGTGCGGGGCTGATGTTCCTGGCGTTCGGTTTCTCCCTCAATGCTTTCGAGGCACAACTGCGCCGCATGAGTGGCCTGGAAGACGGTATCACCGATGGCCTGTATCGCATGAGCCGGCCCATCACCGGCGGCTATTACTGGTGCCCGCCGCTGTTGGACGGACGCCTGGATCTGCGCGCCCTGGCCCGATAAGCACAGCGGTTTGTGCAAAGTGTGACGTGAACGCTATTCTTGGCAGCGCACGTCTATCCGTGGAATGGGGGAAGCAAACGTGGATAAAGTCATCGTCATCACCGGTGGCGGCCGCGGAATCGGGGCGGCCACGGCGCTGTTGGCTGCCGAGTTGGGTTATCGGATCTGCATCAATTACCAGTCCGACGAAAGTGCCGCGCAGGATGTGCTCGAACAGGTCCGGGCCAAGGGCGCGCAGGCGATTGCCGTGCGGGCCGACGTGAGCATCGAAGACGAAGTGGTCGGCCTGTTCGACCGGGTGGACGCCGAGCTTGGCCGTGTCACCGCCCTGGTGAACAACGCCGGCACGGTCGCGCAGAAATCCCGGCTCGATGAAATGTCCGAATTCCGCATTCTCAAGATCATGAAGACCAACGTGCTGGGGCCGATTCTTTGCGCCAAGCACGCAGTGCTGCGCATGTCGCCCAGGCACGGCGGGCAGGGTGGCAGCATCGTCAACGTCTCGTCGGTGGCCGCGCGCTTGGGCGCACCGGGGGAGTACGTCGATTACGCGGCCTCCAAGGGCGCGCTGGACACCTTCACCATCGGCTTGTCCAAGGAAGTGGCCGGCGAAGGCATTCGCGTCAACGCGGTGCGTCCCGGCTACATCTACACCGATTTCCATGCCCTGAGTGGCGACCCGGACCGGGTCAGCAAGCTGGAATCAGCGATCCCCATGGCTCGGGGCGGGCGTCCGGATGAAGTGGCCGAAGCGATTATCTGGCTGCTGTCGGACAAGGCTTCGTATGCGACCGGGACGTTTGTGGATCTGGGGGGTGGGCGCTGAGTCCTGGGGAGCTATTCTGGCCCCATCGCGAGCAAGCTCGCTCCCACATTGGACACGGTCTCCTGTGGGTGAGCTCGTTCGCGATGGCGGTCTGACAGACAACCCAAATTCAAAACGATCGAATAATCCGCCCCAACGTCTCCATGGCTTTTTCCGAGGCCTCGGTCCACGGGCTGCCATAGTTCAAGCGGATGCAATTCCTGAAACGCCGGGTCGGTGAAAAGATCGGTCCAGGCGCGATGCTGATGCCCTGGGCCAGGGCCATCTGGAACAATTTCAGCGAGTCCATCTGCTCCGGCAACTCCAGCCACAGGAAGTAACCCCCCGCCGGTTGGCTGACCCGGGTCTGGGCGGGGAAGTAGCGGGCGATGGCGGCGAGCATCGCGCTTTGCTGTTCCTCCAGGGCATAGCGCAGTTTGCGCAGGTGACGGTCGTAGCCGCCGTGTTGCAGGTAGTCGGCGATGGCGGCCTGGGCCGGCATCGAGGCGCACAACGAGGTCATGAGCTTGAGCCGTTCGATCTTCTGTGCGTAGCGCCCAGCGGCGACCCAGCCGATGCGATAACCCGGCGCCAGGCTCTTGGCGAACGAGCCGCAATGCATCACCAAGCCTTCGGTGTCGAACGCCTTGGCGGGCTTGGGGGCCTGCTGGCCGTAATAGAGTTCGGCATAGACGTCGTCCTCGATCAGCGGCACCTGATGACGGCGCAGCAACTCTACCAGCGCCTGTTTGCGCTCCTCGGGCATGGTCGCGCCCATGGGGTTCTGGAAGCTGGTCATGCACCAGCAGGCCTTGATCGGATAGCGTTCCAGTGTTTGCGCCAGCACGTCCAGGTCGATGCCGTCGCGTGGGTGGACGGGAATTTCCACGGCCTTGAGCTTCAGGCGCTCCAACACTTGCAGGCTGGCGTAGAACGCTGGTGCTTCGATCGCCACCAGGTCGCCGGGCTCGGTCACGGCTTGCAGGCACAGGTTCAACGCTTCCAGGGCACCGTTGGTGACCAGCAGTTCCTCCATGGGCAGCATCAACCCGCCGACCATGTAGCGCAGGGCGATCTGTCGGCGCAGTTGCGGGTTGCCTGGCGACATGTCCGTGACCACCATTCGCGGGTCCATGTCCCGTGTCGCGCTGGACAGTGAACGGGACAGCCGTTGCAGTGGGAACAGTGTCGGGCTGGGGAATGCCGAGCCGAACGGTATGGTGGCCGGGTCCTTGATCGAGTCGAGGACCGAAAATACCAGCTCACTGACGTCGACTTCGGTGGACTCGTGCACCTGGCTGCTGATCGCGGGCTCCGAAAACGGGCTCGGCGCGTGGGTATTGACGAAGTAGCCGGAGCGCGGCCGGGCCCGGATCATGCCGCGTCGTTCCAGCAGGTAATAGGCCTGGAATACGGTGGACGGGCTGACACCGTAGGTCTGGCTGGCGTAGCGTACCGACGGCACGCGCTGACCTGGCCCCAGCATGCCCGAGCGGATCAGTTCAGCGATGTCGTCGGCAAATTTCTCGTAGCGTTTCATGGGGGTCCAGTGAATTTGTGAACTTAACTGTGGGAGTGAGCTTGCTCGCGATGACGGTGGCATATGACCCACCGCTATCGCGAGCCAGCTCGCTCCCACAGGTGTCCGGCATCTTAAAGCTTCAACGATTCATCGGTGCGACAAAACGGCTCTTGGCGATGCTGTAGATGCCCGGCGCGTCACTGTCGGCGACCTTGAACGTCATTGCCTGGGAGCCTTTACCGGGCCGTTCGCTGAGCATCGCCACCGACACCGGCACATCGACGATTTCCCCCGGGGCCAGGCTCAGTTGGGTCTTGCCTTGCAGGATGAAGCCGTCGCCGTCCACCAGGGACAGCTGATAGTCCTGGCGCTGTTGGGTCTTGTTGATGATTTTCAGGCTGTAGATGTTCTCGATCTGGCCTGCGCTGTTTTCGCGGAACAGGCCACGGTCCTTGCTGACATCCAGCGACACCATGGGGCGTTGCATCAGCGCCACGACCAGCGCGCCGATCATCACCAGCAGCACGGTGGTATAGCCGATCAGCCGAGGTCGCAGCAGGTGAGTCTTGCCGCCCTGCAACTGATGTTCGGAGGTGTATTTGATCAGGCCACGGGCGTAGCCCATCTTGTCCATGATCGAATCGCAGGCATCAATGCAGGCCGCGCAGCCGATGCATTCCATCTGCAGGCCGTCGCGGATGTCGATGCCGGTGGGGCAGACCTGCACGCACATCTGGCAGTCGATGCAGTCGCCCAGGCCAATATTGGCCGGGTTTGCCTCGCGTTTGCGTGGGCCGCGGATTTCACCACGGGCCGCGTCGTAGGAAATAGTCAGCGTGTCCTTGTCGAACATCACGCTCTGAAAGCGTGCATAGGGGCACATATGCATGCACACCGCCTCACGCAGCCAGCCGGCGTTGAGGTAGGTGGCTGCGGTAAAGAAGAGCACCCAGAACAGGCTCACGCCGGCCATTTGCAGGGTCAGCAGTTCTTCGGCCAGGGGGCGGATCGGCGTGAAGTACCCCACGAACGTCAGGCCGGTGAGCAGGCTGATGGCCAGCCACAGCGTGTGCTTGGCGCTGCGGCGCAAGAGTTTGTTCAGGCCCCAGGGCGCGGCCTGCAGTTTGATCCGCTGGTTGCGTTCGCCTTCGGTGATTTTCTCGCACCACATGAAGATCCAGGTCCAGGAACTCTGCGGGCAGGTGTAGCCGCACCACACGCGACCGGCAAACACGGTGATCGCAAACAGGCCGAAGGCGGCAATGATCAGCAAGGCCGACAGCAGGATGAAATCCTGGGGCCAGAAGGTCGCGCCAAAGATGTGGAATTTGCTTTCGGAAAGGTCCCAGAGCACCGCTTGGCGGCCGCCCCAGTCCAACCACACCGTGCCGAAGAACAGCAGGAACAGAACCCCCGCACCGCTGATGCGCAAGGTGCGGAACAAGCCGGTGAAGCTGCGGGTGTGGATCAGGTTATCGGTGGTCCTGGCCTTGATTTTCGACGGCGCGGGTTCGAAGGTCTGTATCAACTGGACGGGGATTCTATCGCTCATGGTCGGTCGCTCATCAGCCTCTATCTGGCCGGCGCACTATGACCATGGAACTGTTTGCATAACAGACTCAGGTGTTTCGATAAAAACCGGATCAGATGCCGCAAAGCCCAGGCCCTGCGACACTTTGATGCACCCAGGAAGTGCCGAACATATTACTGTGGCGAGGGGGGATTTACTGTGGCACGGGAATTTACTGTGGCGAGGGGATTTATCCCCGTTGGGGCGCAAGGCGCCCCCAGGTCAGTGCACCCGGTATACCGGACAGACCCGGTCGAGGGCTTTAGGGTTGCTCCGCAACCCAGCGGGGATAAATCCCCTAGCCACAAATCGCATCTATTGCCTGTGGATCGGGATTCAGATCACCGAGCCGCTGTCGGTGGCCTTCAGGTGCTTGCGCTTATCGGTCGCGCCGGCCACGGTCAGGGCATCCACTTCGGCTTCGGTGAGATGGACCAGGTCACCATTGACTTCAACGGCTGACATGGCCTTGTCCGGGTCAGTGATGATGACCAGCTCACTGGCGGGGCGCAGCTTCGTTCCGTTGGCGGTTTTGATGTGGCAGGTATTGTCTTTGTCGATTTGCTCAAGCATGACGTCGCTCCTTCCTGAATGTCCTGAGTATTAGGTCTCGCTCGCTGGCCAGGGTTCGTCGTGGCTGATCAGCGGTCGGGCGCACCTCTGGCTTCGCTTGCGGTCCATCGTTTATCCAATGAGAAAGAGGACGGTCCATGGACGCCTGGTGGCATGAAGTCTGGATAACCCTGCAGGCGGAATTCGCCGACATCACCGATGCCCAGCAGATGACCCGGGTCACGGTGCGCCTGCTGATGGCCGCGCTGCTGGGCGGCATCCTGGGTTTCGAGCGCGAACACAAGGGCAAGGCTGCCGGCGTGCGAACCCACATGCTCGTGGCCCTGGGGGCGGCGCTGTTCGTCTTGGTGCCACAGATGTCTGGCTCCCAGGCCGACGCCATGAGCCGGGTGATCCAGGGCGTCGTCGCGGGCATTGGTTTTCTCGGCGCGGGCACCATCCTGAAAAACACCGACGGCGACGAAGGTCATGTCAAAGGCCTGACCACCGCCGCCGGCCTGTGGATGACCGCCGCCATTGGTGTCGCCGCCGGGTTGGGGCGGGAAGCGACAGCTGTGTTGAGTACGATATTGGCGCTGGCTATTTTCAGTGTGATGCCGGTGATTGTCCGGGCGTTGGAAAAAGAAAAATAAACCGAGATTTCCACTTGGTCACGGCCTTATAGATTGTCGTGACCAATCAGAGTCGGTAGCCGCTTGGATAAACGCATCATCCAGCGTCTTCGAGTTATATCGTTGCATAAAAGCTGCACCGTTCTGAAATGGATTTAAGCGACGTTGGCTGATCATATAGAACATGTCGCAGTGAGTAGTAATTTCTTCTACTTGATGTGAGGAAACGAGAATTGTAGTTCCATCCTTGGCTGCGCCCCTTAGACATCGCCAAATATAGTGGCGGAATTCTGGATCAACGCCAGCAGTAGGCTCGTCCAAAATTATAAAATCGGCTGGAATAGCTAGCAAACTAAGGGTGAAGAACCAGCGAGTTTCGCCGTAGCTACATAAGGAGGTTTTTTTGTTCCATATGTCCTGATAACGGCTAACGATTTCTGGACACCATCTGGACAGATTTTCCAGTGCCTTAAATTGGGATATGGATTCGTCTGACGATAGAGCTACTATCATTCTGAAAATGTCATGCATTCGAAGAGCCGGTGGCGTAGTGATTATTTGCGATAGGTAAAGAGTTTTTGAGAAGTTGTTATCTATACGCCCCGCTTGAGCAAATTTAAGTTTGCAAATCAAGTCAAAAAAGCTCGTTTTTCCAGAACCGTTAGGACCTAGTAGGCCAACAATAGCCCCCTGGGCAATTTCAAGATTGGCATCCGATAGGATTGTTTTTTTATCATAGGCGAAATCGATATGTTTGACATGTAAGGAAGTCATTAGTAACGGCTCCAGACTGGGTTGATCCTTAGGTTGTGCTTTGTGATTTGATAGCTTGATATGAAAATTAGCAAAATCGTTAGCGAGGTATAAGGTCTGTGGAATAAACCTTCACTCATCAATTTGTTCGCCAGGGTTAGTGGGTTGAGAATGTTTAGAGTGTTCGTGATTTCGTTTTCTAACTGGGCGCCCATCACCCCTAGAATTAACATGCAAAAAGAAAGAATGGAGAAAAAAGTACTGGAGTTCTGGAAGTTGATTGGGAAAAGAGTAAACAGCATTCCTATAATGGAGAATAATAGAAAAGAAGCGTAGAAGCGGGTGGTTAGGAGTGATATTTCCTGAATATCATAGCTTCCGAACATAGGGCGTGTAATGAGATAAAATACGCCGCAGTAGGAAATTGCTATGATAGAGTAGGCCAGTAAATGTGACCTGAGAAACAGTGTCTTGGCGCTGGGAGTGTATATAAAAGATCTGATAAAGCCGCTTTCTCGTCTTCCAATGATGTAAAAGGAAAATCCGAACAGCGCTACGCTTGATGAAATATAAGCATAGAACCATCCTGTGGTGAGGATGTAATTGTTTTCGAAATAGGTTGGGTCCTGTCTTGTTATGGCAAGAAAATAAAAAAAAGCGCAAGGTGATATCATGATCCAAAAAAGAGCAATGGGTTCCTTTAGCTGCTCTTTTATAAAAATTCTGGTAAGCACGAGTGTTCGCATATTTATATCGTAACTCCTAAGGAAAAGGGACTATTTTTATACGTCTGGATGGGCAAATAGTGTTGGCGAAGCTCGACGAGTAATCATTGTGAATATTGATATTTTTTGAATTGTTCATGTGCATAAATAGCGAGGGTGATACGAATTTACAGAGTCATTGTTAAAGTTAAATATAAGTTCCCCTAGGGGTGTCTATTATTTGTCTTCATTTCTATTGCTCTTTAAATTAAATGAATGGTGAGGTGTCACTTTGTTTTGTGACACCTCATATTTATAGTCAAAGGGTGCTATTGGCAAGGAGGTATTTGTAAGGGCGTAGGAAGCGTCTTTCACGCCAAAGAGAAAGTTCTGATGCGTTTTTTTTCGCTAATAGGTGGCGTTAGTGGAGGAAGGAAGAAATGCGTAGGCGACGGGATAAAAAATCTTATGCAGGACAAATAATTACGCGGGTCATATACCTAGACGTAGATGACGATTAAATATTCTTCAGGTGGGAAGTTTCCTACTCTTGACACAGTCTATTTCTGCTTTTTATTTTCCGCTAGGCGACGAACGGTCATTCCGCTCTAGAGCAGAACGCTGACGCCCGTCACCTCTCGAACAACTACGCTTGAATCAAACCCGCTCCGGCGGTGCCTCGCTCGGCGGGTCACCCAGCGGCGGTTGTGGGGCGAGTGGCGGGTCTTTCTCTGGAATAGGCTCGGGATCAGGGCCGGGTGGTGGCAAGGTGGGATCATCGATGTTCGGATCGGGTGTTTCGGCCGGGATGGGAATATTCATCTGGACGGGTCTCCGTGACGCACATGGCTTGAGTCGTGCTTATTGTTGTTGACCTCCTTGCACCGGCTTTGATCCCCGGGATGCACAGGGGCAAATCCCTCTGAACTTTTAGTCGTTGATTCGGTTCGGAGTTTAAGTGAGTTTTTTCAGGGACCCGTTGGGCCTTTACCGCCACAAGCGCGTCCATGGGGCGTAAAAGGAGCGATGCTCGATGACTGCCGAACACCCGACTGAACTGGCCTACAACCCGCATTTGCCGCTGTCTCAAGCCTTGCTGTTGCCGCGTATCGCTATTGAAAACACCATGCCGGTGATCGACGGCGGACAATTCGCCGCCAAGGCCGTGGCGGGGCAGGACGTGACAGTGACCAGCAAAGTCTTCGCCGATGGTCATGACAAGCTGGCCGTGCGCATTCGCTGGCGTTCGCTGCAGGATGAGGTATGGAACAGCGAGGTCATGAGCGACCTGGGCAACAACGGCTGGCGCGGCCAGTTCAATGTGCCGGAGCAAGGTCGCTATGTCTTCTGCATCGAGGCCTGGATCGATCAGTTCGCCAGTTTCCGATACGAACTGGAGAAAAAATTCGGTGCGGGGGTGCCGATCAGCCTGGAGCTGCAGGAGGGACGCAATCAAGTGCAAATGGCCGTCGAGCGCAGCACAGGGGAGCTGAGCGAGCAACTGGCGGCCCTGCACCACGAGCTCTCCGGTCTGTTGCCGACCGAGCAGGTGGCGCTGTTCCTGGCACCGCGCAGTGCCGATCTGATGTCCCGGGCCGATCATCGCCCGTACTTGAGCATCAGCGCCGAGTATCCGCTGGATGTGGAGCGCAAGCTGTCTGAGTTTGCCAGCTGGTATGAGCTGTTTCCCCGCTCGATCACCGACGATTCTGCGCGCCATGGCACCTTCAACGACGTGCACTCGCGCCTGGCGGTGATTCAGGACATGGGCTTCGACGTGCTGTACTTCCCGCCGATCCACCCCATCGGTCGCAGTTTCCGCAAAGGCCCGAACAATTCCCTCACCGCCGGTCCCGACGACCCGGGCAGCCCGTATGCCATTGGCAGCGAGGAGGGTGGGCACGAGGCCATTCACCCGCAATTGGGTAGCCGCGAGGACTTCCGGCGCCTGGTGGCGGCGGCCGCTGACCACGGCCTGGAGATCGCCCTGGACTTCGCGATCCAGTGTTCCCAGGATCACCCCTGGCTCAAGCAGCACCCGGGCTGGTTCAGCTGGCGGCCGGACGGCACGATCAAATATGCGGAAAACCCGCCGAAGAAATACCAGGACATCGTCAACGTCGATTTCTACGCGGCCGATGCGATTCCCAGCCTGTGGACGGAGCTGCGGGACATCGTGGTGGGCTGGGTCAAGGAAGGCGTGAAGATATTCCGCGTCGACAACCCTCACACCAAGCCGCTGCCGTTCTGGCAATGGCTGATCGCCGATGTGCGGGCGCAATACCCTGAAGTGATCTTCCTGGCTGAAGCGTTCACCACGCCGGCCATGATGGCGCGGCTGGGCAAGGTCGGTTATTCCCAGAGCTACACCTATTTCACCTGGCGCAACACCAAGGCTGAGCTGGCGACCTACTTCAGTGAGCTCAATGAATCGCCGTGGCGTGAATGCTACCGGCCGAATTTTTTCGTCAACACGCCAGACATCAACCCGGCCTTTCTCCATGAGTCGGGGCGCGCCGGTTTTTTGATCCGCGCGGCCCTGGCAACCATGGGCTCAGGCCTGTGGGGCATGTATTCGGGCTTCGAGCTGTGTGAGTCGGCACCGGTGCCGGGCAAGGAGGAATACCTCGATTCGGAGAAATACGAGATCCGCCCCCGAGACTTCACCGCGCCGGGCAACATCATTGCCGAGATCGCCCAGCTCAATCGTATCCGTCGACAGAACCCTGCGTTGCATACGCACTTGGGCCTGAAGGTCTACAACGCCTGGAATGACAACATCCTGTACTTCGGCAAGCGCACCGCCGACGGCAGCAACTTCATTCTGGTGGCGGTGAGTCTTGATCCGCACAACCCGCAGGAAGCCAGTTTTGAGTTGCCGCTGTGGGAGATGGGCCTGCCCGACGACGCCCAGACCCAGGGCGAGGATCTGATGAATGGCCATCGCTGGAGCTGGTATGGCAAGTACCAGTTCATGCGCATTGACCCGGCTTACCAGCCCTTTGGAATCTGGCGGATCAGCGTGGCGTGACAGGCGCGATGCCGAGAAAGCGCTGTTGTGTCGAGTGAGCTGTTGTGTGGCGAGGGAGCTTGCTCCCGCTGGGTCGCGCAGCGGCCCCAAAAAAGCGATGAGTGCTGCGCACTCAAGCGGGAGCAAGCTCCCTCGCCACACAACAGCTTCCTGCACAGCGCCCTTGCCACATAGACCTCACAAGCCTGCTCCAGCGGCTTTATTGAATTCATCAGGAGTTGCAAATGGCGAAGAAACCCCGGTCTGCCACCTTCATCAAAGATCCGCTCTGGTACAAGGATGCGGTGATTTACCAGGTCCACGTAAAATCCTATTTCGACTCCAATAACGACGGAATCGGTGACTTTCCCGGCCTGATCGAAAAGCTCGATTACATCGCCGACCTGGGCGTCAACACCATCTGGCTGCTGCCGTTCTATCCTTCGCCCCGGCGCGATGACGGCTACGACATTGCCGAATACCGTGGCGTCAGCGCCGACTACGGCACCATGGCCGATGCGCGGCGGTTCATTGCCGAAGCCCATAAGCGCAACCTGCGGGTAATCACCGAGCTGGTCATCAACCACACCTCGGACCAACACCCCTGGTTCCAGCGTGCGCGCAAGGCCAAGCCGGGTTCGAAGGCGCGGGACTTCTACGTCTGGTCCGATGACGACCACAAATACGACGGCACGCGAATCATTTTCCTCGACACCGAGAAGTCCAACTGGACCTGGGACCCGGTGGCGGGCCAGTATTTCTGGCACCGCTTCTATTCCCACCAGCCCGACCTCAACTTCGATAACCCGCAGGTCATCAAGGCCGTGTTGTCGGTGATGCGCTACTGGCTGGACATGGGCATCGACGGCCTGCGCCTGGACGCCATCCCGTACTTGATCGAGCGCGACGGCACCAACAATGAAAACCTGCCCGAGACCCATGACGTCCTGAAGTTGATCCGCGCCGAGATCGACGCCAACTACCCCGACCGCATGTTGCTGGCCGAAGCCAACCAGTGGCCGGAAGACACCCAGTTGTACTTCGGCGATGTCGACGCCCAGGGGATGAACGGTGACGAATGCCACATGGCTTTCCACTTCCCGCTGATGCCACGCATGTACATGGCATTGGCCCAGGAAGATCGTTTCCCTATCACCGATATCCTGCGTCAGACCCCGGAGATCCCCGCCAATTGCCAGTGGGCGATTTTCCTGCGCAACCACGATGAGTTGACTCTGGAGATGGTCACCGACAAGGAGCGTGACTACCTGTGGAACTACTACGCCGCCGACCGTCGGGCGCGTATCAACCTGGGCATTCGTCGGCGCCTGGCGCCGTTGGTGGAGCGCGATCGTCGTCGCGTCGAGTTGCTCAACAGCCTGCTGCTGTCGATGCCCGGCACGCCGACGCTGTACTACGGCGATGAAATCGGCATGGGCGACAACATCTACTTGGGCGACCGTGATGGCGTGCGTACGCCGATGCAGTGGTCCATCGACCGCAATGGCGGTTTCTCCCGCGCCGACCCGGCCAGCCTGGTGCTGCCACCGATCATGGACCCGCAGTACGGCTACCAGTCGGTCAACGTCGAGACCCAGGCGGGCGATCCGCACTCGCTGCTCAACTGGACGCGGCGGATGCTGGCGGTGCGCAAGCAGTCCAAGGCCTTCGGCCGTGGCACGTTGAAGATGCTCTCGCCGAGCAACCGCCGGATCCTGGCCTATACCCGCGAATACACCGGGCCTGACGGCAAGCACGAAATCATCCTCTGCGTGGCCAACGTGTCTCGCAGCGCCCAGGCTGCTGAACTGGATCTGTCGACCTACGCCGGCATGGTCCCGGTGGAGATGCTCGGCGGCAACGCCTTCCCACCCATCGGCCAGTTGAACTTCCTGCTGACCCTGGCGCCGTACGGCTTCTATTGGTTCGCCCTGGCAACAGAGAACCAGATGCCGAGCTGGCACGTGGAACCGGCCCAGAGCTTGCCGGACTTCACCACCCTGGTGCTGAAAAAGCGCCTGGAAGAATTGCTCGAAGCGCCATCGCGCACCACGCTGGAGCAAACCATCCTGCCGAGCTGGCTGCAGAACCGGCGCTGGTTCGCCGGCAAGGACAGTGCGATCGAGAAGGTCGAGATTGTCTATGGCGTGCGCTTTGGTGACCCGCAGCACCCGGTGCTGCTCAGCGAAATCGATGTCACCAGTGGCGGTCAGACCCTGCGTTATCAGCTGCCGTTCGGCCTGCTCGCCGAAGACCAGGTCGGTGCGGCGTTGCCGCAGCAACTGGCGTTGTCGCGGGTGCGTCGGGTGCGTCAGGTGGGCCTGATCACCGATGCATTCAGCCTGGAAAGCTTCGTGCGAGCCGTGCTGCACAGCATGCAGGCCGCCACGGTGCTGCCGTTCGCCGAAGGTGAGTTGCGCTTCGAACCTACCGAAGGCCTGGCCGCGCTGAACCTGGGAGACGAACCAGAGGTACGTTACTTGTCCGCCGAACAGTCCAACAGTTCGGTGGTGGTGGGCAGCAGCCTCGTGCTCAAGCTGATTCGCAAGGTCGCCTCGGGTGTGCACCCGGAACTGGAAATGAGCGCCTACCTGACTGCTGCCGGTTTCGGCAACATTTCACCGCTGTTGGGTTCGGTGGTTCGCCGCGACGCCCAGGGTGAAGATGCGCTGCTGATGATCGCCCAGGGCTACTTGAGCAATCAGGGCGACGCCTGGGAATGGACCCAGAACAACCTCGAACGCGCCCTACGCGATGAGCTGGCGGACGCGGTGTCCGAGCAGGAGCAGCATTACAACGCCCTGGGCGAACTGAAGGATTTCGCCGGCATGCTCGGCCAGCGCCTGGGGGAAATGCACCAGGTATTGGCCCAAGCCACTGACGATCCGGACTTCGCGCCGCAGGCCACCAACGCCAAGCAAGCCCAGGCCATTGGCAAGGACGTGGCTGCGCAAGTGGAAAACGCCTTGCGCCTGCTCAAGCAGAACCAAGGCCAATTGAACCCGGCGGACCAGGCCATGGTCGCACGTTTGTTGGAGCACAAGAAAACCGTTCTGGCCCATGTCCAAGCACTGGCCGGCAAGGCTGAAGGAGGCTTGCGCATTCGCGTCCATGGCGACCTGCACCTGGGGCAGGTACTGGTGATCAAGGGCGACGCCTACCTGATCGACTTTGAAGGTGAGCCGGCGCGGCCATTGCATGAACGACGGGGCAAGCACAGCCCTTATAAGGACGTCAGCGGCGTGTTGCGTTCCTTCGATTATGCCGCGGCCATGGCGATTCACTTGCACACTGTCGACAGCACGGCTGATGCCGATGCGGCGCGGCAACGGGTCGCTGATCGTTATCTGAAAGAGGCTCGCCAGGCATTTGTCGAGGCATATCGGCTGGCGGCAGCTAGTCTTGCCCATGAGTGGAAGGATGCTGAAGGCGAAGACGCCGCACTGGCGTTGTTCGGCCTGGAGAAGGCGGCCTATGAAGTGGCCTATGAAGCCGAGAATCGCCCCACCTGGCTGCCCGTGCCGTTGCACGGTCTGGTCGGGTTATTGAGTGGGCTGCAACCCTTTTCCGACGTAGCCGGACCGATTTAGTGGAGAGAATCATGAGTGTCTCGAACAAAGAACTACAGGGGCAGGCCAAAGAGTCGTTGCTGCCGGCGCCCCATGACATCGACGCGCTGGTGCGCGCCGAACACCACGACCCGTTTTCCATCCTGGGACCTCATGGCGACGACGCCGGCGGCCAATTCATTCGCGCGTATCTGCCCGGTGCCCTGAGCGTGCATGTGCTGGCCCGCGATGGCGGCGAAGAACTGGGGGAACTGCAACCCACCGCAACCCCGGGGCTGTTCGTCGGCCATTTCGACCGTGCCCAGGCGTACTTGCTGCGCACCCGTTGGGCCGGTGGCGAGCAAGTGGCCGAAGACCCCTACAGCTTCGGTCCGTTGCTGGGGGAGATGGACCTTTACCTGTTTGGCGAGGGCAATCACCGCGACCTCAGTTCCTGCCTCGGTGCGCAACTGACCACCGTCGATGGCATCGACGGCGTGCGGTTCGCTGTCTGGGCGCCGAATGCCCGGCGCGTTTCGGTGGTCGGGGATTTCAACGTGTGGGACGGGCGTCGGCATCCGATGCGCATCCGTTATCCGTCCGGCGTATGGGAGATATTCATCCCGAGGCTGGGTGCCGGTGAGGGTTACAAGTATGAAATCCTCGGTGCCCACGGCATCTTGCCACTCAAGGCCGACCCAGTGGCCCTGGCCACCCAGATGCCGCCAGACACGGCGTCGAAAGTTGCCTCCCCCCTGAAGATCGAGTGGCAGGACGACGAGTGGATGCAGCACCGTCGCGAGCGGCAGCTCCCGGGTGCGCCGCTGTCGATCTACGAATTGCACGCCGGCTCCTGGCAGTGCGAAATCGACGAGGCGGGGGAGGTGGCCCGGCAATACAACTGGCATGAAATGGCCGAGCGGCTGATCCCGTATGTCAAGGACCTGGGCTTCACCCATATCGAGCTGATGCCGATCATGGAGCACCCATTCGGCGGCTCCTGGGGCTATCAGCCGCTGTCGCAATTCGCGCCAACGGCACGCTTTGGTTCGCCGGACGATTTCGCGGCATTCGTCAACGCCTGCCACCAGGCCAGTATCGGGGTCATCCTCGACTGGGTGCCGGCGCATTTTCCCACCGACACCCACGGCCTGGCCCAGTTCGACGGCACCGCGCTGTACGAATACGGCAACCCGCTGGAAGGCTTCCACCAGGATTGGGACACGCTGATCTACAACCTGGGCCGTACTGAAGTGCACGGCTTCATGCTGGCGTCGGCGCTGCACTGGCTCAAGCATTTCCACGTCGATGGCCTGCGAGTGGATGCCGTGGCCTCGATGTTGTATCGCGATTATTCGCGCAAGGCCGGCGAGTGGGTGCCTAATCGCCATGGCGGACGGGAAAACCTGGAAGCCATCGATTTTTTGCGGCACCTCAACGATGTGGTGGCCTTGGAAACCCCCGGTGCGCTGGTCATTGCCGAAGAATCCACGGCTTGGCCGGGCGTCAGCCAGAGCACCCAGCAGGGCGGCCTGGGCTTCGCCTACAAGTGGAACATGGGCTGGATGCACGATTCGTTGCACTACATCCAGCAAGACCCGGTGTACCGCGCCCATCACCATAACGAACTGAGCTTCGGCCTGGTGTATGCCTGGTCCGAGCGCTTCGTCCTGCCGATTTCCCATGACGAAGTGGTTCATGGCAAACGCTCGCTGATCGACAAGATGCCCGGTGACCGCTGGCAGAAATTCGCCAACCTGAGGGCCTACCTCAGTTTCATGTGGGGCCATCCCGGCAAGAAGCTGTTGTTCATGGGGTGTGAGTTCGGCCAGTGGCGCGAGTGGAACCACGACCAGCAGTTGGATTGGTACCTGCTGCAATACCCTGAGCACCGGGGCGTGCAGAAGCTGGTGAGCGATCTGAACCGTCTGTATCGCGAAGAACCGGCGCTGCATGACCAGGATGATGCGCCCCAGGGTTTCCAGTGGTTGATTGGTGACGATGCGCTCAACAGCGTCTACGCCTGGCTGCGCTGGAGCAAGGAGGGCCGGCCGGTGTTGGTGGTCGCCAACTTCACGCCGGTGCCGCGCGAGGCCTATCGGGTCGGCGTACCGTTCGCCGGGCGCTGGGTCGAATTGCTCAACAGCGATGCTGACACCTACGCCGGTTCCAACTATGGCAATGGCGGTGGTGCCTCCACCGAAGAAGTGCCCAGCCATGGCCAGGCCCTGTCGCTGGAACTCAACTTGCCGCCGTTGGCGGTGTTGATCCTGCGGCCGGAGGGTTAGATTTCACAAAAGCCTGAAGGTAAATGATGACTGTGGCGAGGGAGCTTGCTCCCGCTGGGCTGCGCAGCAGGCCCCTTCGGGCGGTCGCTGCGCAACCGAGCGGGAGCAAGCTCCCTCGCCACAAGAGTTTGCGGTGGTCATAAAATCCAAGACCACCCCATTGGATGTGCCCACCTGAAGGAGTTTTGTGATTCCTTCAGCGCACCAGGCACGGCCGCTTGTTGTTGAACGTCCAGCCTGGAATCAGGTATTGCATCGCCACCGCATCGTCCCGCGCCCCCAGGCCCATGCCCTTGTACAACTCGTGGGCCTTGGCCAACTGATCCGTGTCCAGCTCAATCCCCAGCCCTGGCTTTTTCGGCACCTGCACGCAGCCACCCTGGATCTGCAACGGTGCCTTGGTCAGGCGCTGGCCGTCCTGCCAGATCCAGTGCGTGTCGATCGCCGTGATCTCGCCCGGTGCCGCTGCGGCCACGTGGGTGAACATCGCCAGGGAAATGTCGAAGTGGTTGTTGGAGTGCGAGCCCCAGGTCAGCCCCCATTCATTGCACATCTGCGCCACCCGTACCGAACCCTGCATGGTCCAGAAGTGTGGGTCGGCCAAGGGAATGTCCACCGATTGCAAGGTGATGGCGTGGCCCATCTCGCGCCAGTCGGTGGCAATCATGTTGGTGGCGGTCTTGAGGCCCGTGGCGCGACGGAATTCGGCCATGACCTCACGACCGGAATAGCCGTTCTCGGCGCCGCAAGGGTCTTCGGCATAGGCCAGCACCTTGTGCTGGTCGCGGCACAGGCGAATGGCCTCTTTCAGTGACCAGGCACCGTTTGGGTCCAGGGTGATGCGGGCCTGGGGAAAACGCTCAGCCAATGCGGTGACCGCTTCGATCTCCGCGTCGCCCTGGAGCACGCCGCCCTTGAGCTTGAAATCCTGGAAGCCGTAGCGCGAATGGGCTGCTTCGGCCAGGCGCACCACGGCGTCGGCGTCCAGGGCTTTTTCGTGGCGTACACGGAACCAGTCGTTGTCGGCGTCCGGCTCGCTGCGGTAAGGCAGGTCGGTCTGTTGACGATCGCCCACATAAAACAGATAGCCAAGCATCTTCACTTCATCGCGTTGCTGGCCTTCACCGAGCAGCGCGGCGACCGGTACGTCCAGGTGTTGGCCGAGCAGGTCCAACAACGCCGCTTCCAGGCCGGTCACCGCGTGGATGGTGATGCGCAGGTCGAAGGTCTGCAGGCCACGGCCGCCGGCGTCGCGGTCGGCGAACGCCTGGCGCACCGTATTGAGGATCTTCTGGTACGTGCCGATGGGGCTGCCGACCACCAGCGAACGGGCGTCTTCGAGGGTCTGGCGAATGCGTTCACCACCGGGCACTTCGCCCACGCCGGTATGGCCGGCGTTGTCCTTGAGAATAACGATATTGCGGGTGAAAAACGGGCCATGGGCGCCACTGAGGTTCAGCAGCATGCCGTCGTGACCGGCCACGGGGACGATCTGCATGCTGGTGATGATCGGGGCTTTGCTGGCTTCTGGGGTGGTCATGTGCGCTTATCCTTGATGATCAGGCGTGACTGGCGGCAGGTGGGTTGGCCGGCGTCGTTGCAGATTTGGGTTTAGGCGTATTGCGTGCGGCGAACACGATGATCGCGGCGATGATCGAGGTGGCCGCCAGGCCATAGAGGCCGCCTTGGATAGACCCGGTGTGTTCTTCCAGCAGGCCGAAGGTGGTGGGGGCGACGAACCCGCCGAGGTTGCCCACGGAGTTGATCAGCGCAATCACCCCAGCGGCGATCCGGGCGTCCAGGTAGGCCTGGGGAATTGGCCAGAACAGCGACGACGCGGATTTGAAGCCCAGGGCCGCGAAGCAGATGGCGACGAAGGCGAAGATCGGCCCGCCGGTGGTGGACATGAACATCCCGGCTGCGGCGATCAACAAGGCGGTGGCGACCCAGGCCTGCTGGAACTTCCATTTGGCCGACAGCGAGGCGAAGGCATACATGCCGACGATCGACAGCAGCCAGGGAATCGAGTTGAACATCCCGACCTGGATGTCGCTCAGTTCGCCCATCTTCTTGATGATGCTGGGCAGCCAGAAGGTGGCGGCGTAAATCGTCAGCTGGATGAAGAAGTAGATCAGGCAGAACAGGATGATCTGGCGATCCTTGAGCAACTGTCCGATGGACAGTTTGATCGGCGAAGCGGCTTCTCGTGCGCGTTGTTCATCGTCGATGGTCTTGACCAGCACGTCTTGTTCTTCACGGCTCAGCCATTTGGCGTCATGGGGCTTGGAGTCCAGCCAGAACCAGACGAAGACGCACAGGCAGACGGAGAACATCCCTTCGATGAAGTACATCCACTGCCATCCGTGCATGCCCAGGCCGTTGATTTGCAGGAGCAAACCCGACAGCGGGCCGGAGATCAGCGACGCAATGGCCGAGCCGCTGAGGAAGATGGCGATGGCTTTGCCGCGTTCAACCCCAGGCAACCAGCGGGTGAAGTAATAGATCACCCCAGGGAAGAAACCGGCCTCGGCCACGCCCAACAGGAAACGCAGGATGTAGAAGTGGGTTTCGTTCTGGATGAAGGCCATGCCTGCTGCAACCAAACCCCAGGTGAGCATGATGCGAGTCAGCCAGATACGGGCGCCGATTCGTTGCAGCAGGATATTGGACGGGACTTCGAACAGCGCGTAGCCGATGAAGAACAGGCCGGCGCCTAAGCCGTAGGCGGCGGCACCGATCCCCAGGTCGTGCTCCATATGGGCACGGACGAAGCCGATGTTCACGCGGTCGATGTAGTTGACGATAAACATGATGACGAACAGCGGCAGGATGTGGCGCTTGACCTTGGCAATGGCCGACAGCAGCACCGGATCCGCTCCGGCATTCGCCTTGAGGCTGGATGTGTTCACTTGGTTTTTCTCCCACTCGTTATTTTTATGCGGGGCATCGTGCAGGTGCCGATGTTGATAGACATCATACAACTTGAATTTTTTCGATGACAAGGGGTTTTTGATGACAAATGGAAAGGAAGGTTGGATTGTTTATGCCGTATTTGCTGGGTTGTCCGGTAGGTTTCTGGGATTTATGATGCGAGGCGGCTGTGGGAAGTGATGGTTGTGCTGGGTCAGTGATGGATGGGATGTCGCTCTAACTTGAGTGTTGTCATACAAGTTGGACGTTCACGATGATCATTTCCGGGCCCGCTGATGGTAGGATTGCTTAGCCTGTTTTCGAGGAACCCTGGCGATGCAAGACACTGAAGCCCCGCTGCGCAAGCGCACCCACAACCTGGCCCATGACTTGGTGGCGAAGCTCAGCCAGAGCATTCTGCTGGGGCAACTGAAGCCGGGGGAGAAGCTGCCATCGGAAGGGGCCATCGTGCAGGAGCATGGGGTCAGTCGTACGGTGGTGCGCGAGGCGATTTCCAAGCTGCAAGCCTCGGGACTGGTGGAGACTCGCCACGGCATCGGCACCTTTGTGCTGGAGCAGAGCGACGAGCCCGGGCTGCGCCTCAATGTCGACACCGCTGCCGGTGTGCGGGGCATCCTGGAGTTGCGCCTGGGCCTGGAAACCCAGGCGGCCGCCTTGGCGGCCCAGCGTCGTAGCGAGCGCCAGTTGCAGCAGATGCGCCAGGCGCTGGATGACTATCAGCGGTTGTTTAGCAACAACGACAGTTGCGTCGAAGCCGATCGGCGTTTTCATCTGCTTATCGCCGAGGCCACGGACAACACCTGTTTCGTCGAAATCATGCAGCACCTGGGCAGCGCGATGATCCCCAGGACCCGAGTCAACGTGGCCGAGCGCGGCCAGGCTGACCTGGGCAAGCTGGCACAACTGGCCAACCTTGAGCACGAAGCGATCTTCAATGCCATCAAGCGCCAAGACCCCGACGCCGCCCGAGCCGCCATGTGGCTGCACCTGACCAACAGCCGTGATCGGTTTGGTGCGCGGACCTGACAATTCGCCGTCGCCTGAGCCACCGCCATCGCGAGCAGGCTCGCTCCCACCTGTGGCCGGCACGAATCTGCCAATCGACACCGATCCCTTGTGGCGAGGGAGCTTGCTCCCGCTGGGCTGCGCAGCAGACCCAAGCCTTTGCCTGGGGCACCGAGCCGTCAGGTTTCAGGGCCGCTTCGCGCCCCAGCGGGAGCAAGCTCCCTCGCCACGGGGATGTGGCTGCACCTGACCAACAGCCGCGACCGGTTTGGTCGCGAACCTGACAATTCGCCGTCGCCTGAGCCACCGCCATCGCGAGCAGGCTCGCTTCCACCGTGGAATGGTGGCCTGCACGAATCTGCCAATCGACACCGATCCCTTGTGGCGAGGGAGCTTGCTCCCGCTGGGCTGCGCAGCAGACCCAACCCTCTGCCTGAGACACCGAGTCGTCAGGCTTCAGGGCCGCTTCGCGCCCCAGCGGGAGCAAGCTCCCTCGCCACGGGGATTGGGTTGAGCACGCAATCGACGTTACACCGCGGCCCTC
>NZ_JBAMDJ010000041.1:0-51897 GCF_036961705.1 Pseudomonas sp. 3JA | reverse complement strand
AGAGCGTTTTGGTTACTTTTGCGCTCTTCAAAAGTGACCCGCTGTAAGAGCGGAACCCTAAGCAGCCGTTACCGCAGCAACGGATATTCACACCACCCCAAAACCACCATCCAACAAAAAAATCAGGCCCCCAGCAGCTCAGCCTTGACCAACTTAGCCTGCTCATCCGCATGATACGAAGACCGCACCAACGGCCCCGAAGCCACGTTCTTGAAGCCCATCTTGTACCCTTCCTCGGCAAACCAGGCAAAGGTATCCGGATGCACAAAACGCTGCACCGGCAGGTGACTACGCGAAGGCTGCAAGTACTGCCCCAAGGTCAACATATCGATGTCATGCTCACGCATGCGCTTCATGACCTCGATAACTTCCTCATCCGTCTCACCCAGGCCCAGCATCAAGCCGGACTTGGTCGGAATGTGCGGCATCATCTGCTTGAAGCGTTGCAGCAAGGTCAACGACCACTGGTAATCCGAACCCGGACGCGCGGCCTTGTACAGGCGCGGTACGGTTTCCAGGTTGTGGTTGAACACATCCGGTGGCTCGGCGGCGGTGATTTCCAGGGCGATGTCCATGCGGCCACGGTAATCGGGCACCAGGGTTTCCAGCTGGACATTCGGCGACAGTTTGCGGATCTCGCGGATGCAGTCGGCGAAGTGCTGGGCACCGCCGTCACGCAGGTCGTCACGGTCCACCGAGGTGATGACCACGTACTTGAGCTTCAGGTCGGCGATGGCGATGGCCAGGCTTTCCGGCTCGTTGGTGTCCAATGGCTTCGGACGGCCGTGGCCAACGTCACAGAATGGGCAGCGACGGGTGCAGATGTCGCCCATGATCATGAACGTGGCAGTGCCGCCGGAGAAGCACTCGCCCAGGTTCGGGCAGGAGGCTTCTTCGCAGACGCTGTGCAGCTTGTGCTTGCGCAGCAGGGCCTTGATTCGGTCGACTTCCGGGGACACCGGGATGCGCACGCGGATCCAGTCAGGTTTCTTTGGCAATTCGGTGGTCGGAATGATCTTGACCGGGATGCGTGCAACCTTCTCGGCGCCGCGCAGCTTGACGCCGGCCTCTACCTTGGCACGTGGGGCCGGACGCTCGGTGACGTCCTGCGTCGGGATAATGGTTTGCACTGCATCAGTAGTCATATCAGTCGATTCCGCCCGTGAGGGTCGTCTGCTCAGCATAGTCGAGGTGTTTGACGAGCTGCGCGCGCAGCCGGGCACTTACCTCGGCAAATTCAATCGATCCTGCATGCTCGCTCAACTGGGTCATCGCCAGTCCCGCGTAGCCACAGGGATTAATCCGTCGGAATGGCGCAAGGTCCATGTCCACGTTCAGCGCCAGGCCATGAAACGAACAGCCATGGCGGATTCGCAATCCCAAGGAGGCGATCTTCGCCCCGTCGACATAGACACCCGGCGCATCCGGCTTGGCCGCCGCCGTCACACCGTAGCTGGCCAGCAGCTCGATCAGGCATGTCTCCATGCGGGTGACCAGCTCGCGCACGCCAAACCCCAGCTTGCGCACATCCAGCAACAGGTAGGCGACCAATTGGCCAGGACCATGGTAGGTCACCTGCCCGCCCCGGTCGACCTTCACCACCGGGATATCCCCCGGCAGCAGCAGGTGCTCGGCCTTGCCGGCCTGGCCCTGGGTGAACACCGGCGGGTGTTCCACCAGCCAGACTTCATCGTCGACGGCGGTGCCGCGTTCGTTCGTGAAGCGTTGCATGGCATGCCAGACCGGCTCGTAAGCCATCGTGCCCAGCTCGCGAAAGCCCAGCGTGCCCGGCATCACAACACCATGTGCACGAAACCGGTCGCACGCAGCTCGCTGTTGATGTCGTAGAGCTGTTCCTGGCCGGTGGCAATGATGTGCAACTGGATCGTCGTGTACTTGCCGTTGGTACTCTGGCGCTCGGCCAGGGTCTTGTGGTCAACAGTGGCATGTTTTTCAAGGATCGCAATGATCCGGTCCTTGAAACCCACGCCGGTGTCGCCGATGACCTTGATCGGATAATCCGCGCAGGGGAATTCGATCTTCGGCGCTTTTACTTCAGAGTCTGTCATGGGGTAACGGCCTCGTAAGCCGTGGTAACGCACATGGCCCCGCTCCGAATGGGAACGAGGCCATGCAGGTCAACACTTCAATCAGTTGAACAAGCCGTAGAAGAATAGACGGATGCTATCCCACATGCGGCGGAAGATACCACCTTCCTCGACCGCGTCCAGAGCGATCAGGTCGGCGCTGTGCACCACTTTGTCGTCCAGTTTGACTTCGACTTTACCGATCACGTCGCCCTTGGCGATGGGAGCGGTCAGTTGCGGGTTCATGGTCATGCTGGCAGCGAGCTTCTTGAGCTGGCCTTTAGGCAAGGTCATGGTCAGGTCTTGGGCCAGGCCGGCCTTCACCTGATTGGTGGTGCCTTTCCAGACCTGGGCCTGGGCCAGTTCGGTGCCCTTCTGGTAGAAGGTCTGGGTTTCGAAGAAGCGGAAACCGTAGGTCAGCAGCTTCTGGGTTTCAGCGGCACGGGCCACTTCGCTGCTGGTGCCGAAGACGACGGCGATCAGGCGCATGCCATCACGGACAGCCGAAGACACCATGCAGTAGCCAGCTTCGTCGGTGTGGCCGGTCTTCAGGCCATCGACGGTCTTGTCGCGCCACAGCAGCAGGTTGCGGTTAGGCTGCTTGATGCCGTTCCAGAAGAATTCCTTCTGGGAATAGATGGCGTAGTGGGCCGGGTCTTCATGGATGATTGCCCGGGCCAGGATCGCCATGTCGTGAGCCGACGAGTAGTGCTCAGGGTTCGGCAGACCGGTAGGGTTCATGAAGTGGCTGTTGGTCATGCCCAGGTCGGCCACGGTCTTGTTCATCATGTCGGCGAACGCGTCTTCGCTGCCGGCGATGTGCTCGGCCAGGGCGACGCTGGCGTCGTTGCCGGACTGGATGATGATGCCATGCAGCAGGTCGCTGACGGTCACTTGCGAACCGACCTTGATGAACATCCGCGAACCGCCGGTACGCCAGGCGTTTTCGCTGACGGTCACCGGATCGTTTTCACCGATCTGGCCACGACGGATTTCCAGGGTGGCGATGTAGGCGGTCATCAGCTTGGTCAGGCTGGCCGGTGGCAGGCGCTGGTCACCGTTGTTCTCTACCAGGACCTCGCCGCTGCTGGCATCCATGAGCACGAAGGATTTGGCGGCCAATTGAGGAGGCGCAGGCATCATCTCCACCGCGAACGCGGCTGGGGAGAGAAGCAGCGGGACTAGCAGGCAAAGGCGTTTGGCAAAGGTGGTGATGTTCATCCGTCTCTCGAAATCGCTAATGGGACTGCCCGAAGGCAAAACTGAAACAGGCAACCTTCTAACGGGTCGCCGCGTATTTAAGTTGCTCACTCACAACCCTTGCCGGGCTTTTGTTATTCATGGAGCCAACAACCTGGCCCGCTCCAACCGCGAGCGGGCCTCAATCAATTACTCGGCGGTGACCAGGCTCGGCGAACCGAGATTGGCCAGGCGCACACTGTTCTGCACTTGCTGGACTTCACCCGGAGAACCGATCGGCCCCAGGCGCACCCGATGCAGTGTCTGCTGGTTGCGCACGATCGAGCTGATGAACACCGGGGCGCTCACCATCGAGCTGAGCTTCGACCTCAGCAGCTCGGCAGCGTCCGGGTTGGCGAACGCGCCCACTTGCAGAAACTGGCCAGACGCTGTTGCAGAAGCGTTTTTTTTTGCGTCGAGCTGAACGGGCACTACGGCCGCCGCGTGCTGCTGCGGCGGTGGCGTCCACTGCTCGACCGTGCCGGTGGACGCCGTCACGGTCGGCGCGGCATTTTGCGCCACTTTCGGCTCGTTGAGCATCAAAGGCGCCGGACGGCCGCGTTGGGCCCACCATTCCTGCGGGTCGATACCTTCAACCTTGACCCGGGCGGTGCCGATTTCAGCGTAACCGAGTTTTTTCGCCGCCGCATACGACAAGTCGATGATGCGGTCGGAATAGAACGGCCCACGGTCATTGACCCGCAGGATCACGCTCTTGTTGTTGTCCAGGTTGGTCACCCGCACATAGCTGGGCAGCGGCAAGGTCTTGTGGGCCGCGCTCATGCCATACAGGTCATACACCTCGCCGTTGGCGGTGTTCTGGCCGTGGAACTTGGTGCCATACCAGGACGCCGTGCCCGAGGCCACGTAGCGCTTGGAGTCGGACAGCGGGAAATAGGTCTTGCCCAACACCGTGTACGGGTTGGCCTTGTAGGGGCCCGTGTGTAGGGTCGGCGTGGCATCGGGAATGCGCGAGACATCCACATCCCACCACGGCGCGCCGTCCTTGTGAGCCCGGTTGATGTCCAGGCCGGGCGTCGCGCGCACGGCGGTGGAGTTCTTCTGGGCCGGCGCGCGGCTGGTCGAACAACTGACGACCAACAGCGACAGCGCGGCCAACGCCACGAGCTTGAGGGGTTTGGCTTTCAGGGGTAGATAGGTAGGCAATGCCCGCATTATTTGACGCCCCGTGCTTTGACCAGCTCTTCAGACAGTTGATATACGGCCATGGCGTACATCACGCTGCGGTTATAACGCGTAATCGCGTAGAAATTCTTCAGGCCCATCCAGTATTCGGGGCCTTGTTCGCCTTCCAGGCGTATCGCGGTGACCGGCATGTCGTCACGCAGCGCATCATGACTCGACCAGCCCAACGCCCGCAACTCCCCGACGGTTTTCGTCGGCTCGATGCCCTCGGTCAGGCCCTCGTCCACCTGCTCGCCACGCACATCGGCACGGCTGACCACCGGCTGGCCGGCTTCCCAGCCGTGGCGCTTGAAATAGCTGGCAACACTGCCGATGGCATCGGTCGGGTTGGTCCAGATATTGATGTGGCCGTCGTCGTCGAAATCCACCGCGTAAGCACGAAAACTGCTGGGCATGAATTGCGGCAGGCCCATGGCACCGGCATAAGAACCCTTGAGGGTCAGCGGATCAACCTGCTCTTCGCGGGCCAGCAGCAAGAACTCGCGCAGTTCCTTGCGAAAGAATTCGGCGCGCGGCGGGTAATCGAAGCCCAGGGTCGACAGCGCGTCGATCACCCTGAAATTCCCGGTGTTACGGCCAAAGAACGTCTCGACGCCAATGATAGCCACAATGAACTGGGCCGGTACGCCGTATTCCTGCTCGGCACGGGCCAGGGCCGCCTCGTGCTGGCGCCAGAAGTCCACGCCCCGGGCGATACGTGCCTCGGTGATGAACATCGGCCGGTACTCGCTCCACTGCTTGACCCGCTCGGCGGGCCGGGAGATGGCGTCAAGGATCGACTGCTTGCGCTCGGCCTCGCGAAATACCCCCATCAGTTGCTCACCGGCAAAACCGTAGTCGCGGGTCATCTCACCGACGAATTCGGCCACCTGCGGCGAACCTTCGTATTCGCCTGCCTGGGCATGCGGCGCACCGCCCAGGAAGCCGACCAGGCCGATCCACGGCGCATATCGCGTCGACCAGCCACGCATTGCTTGCATTGAACTCTTCACCTTATTCAAACCTGCGCGATCCACTTGCGATGCGTATGAATCGACATCAAGACCCCAAACGCTGACAGTAGTGTCACCAGCGAAGTTCCTCCGTAGCTAATGAATGGCAAAGGCACTCCCACGACCGGCAACAGGCCACTGACCATACCGATGTTGACGAAAACATAAACAAAAAACGTCATAGTCAGGCTGCCCGCCAGCAACTTGCCGAACAGCGTCTGGGCCTGGGCGGTGATCACCAGCCCCCGGCCGATCAGCAGCAAATAGATCAACAGCAGCACGCAGATGCCCACCAGGCCGAACTCCTCGCCCATCACGGCGATGATGAAGTCGGTGTGGCTTTCCGGTAAAAAGTCCAGGTGCGACTGGGTGCCCATCAGCCAGCCCTTGCCGAACACTCCGCCGGAGCCGATGGCGGCCTTGGACTGGATGATGTTCCAGCCGGTGCCCAACGGGTCGCTCTCCGGGTCGAGGAAAGTCAGGATTCGTTGCTTCTGGTAGTCGTGCATCACGAAGTACCACATGGCCACCGAGACCGGCACCGCGATGGCGACGACGCTGAGGATCCAGCGCCAGCGCAACCCGCCCATGAACAGCACGAAGGCGCCACTGGCCAGGATCAGCAGCGAAGTGCCAAGGTCCGGCTGGCGCACGATCAGGATGAACGGGATGCCGATCAGCAACAGGCTGATGCACACGTGCTTGAGCTGCGGCGGCAGGGTGCGCTTGGCCAGGTACCAGGCGATGGTCGCCGGCATGATGATCTTGAGGAATTCCGAAGGCTGGAAGCGGATCACCCCGGGAATGTTGATCCAGCGAGTGGCGCCCATGGCGTTGTGGCCCATCACGTCCACCACCACCAGCAGGCTCACGCCCACCACATAGGCCAGCGGCACCCAGCGGGCCATGAAACGCGGCTCGAGCTGGGCAATGACGACCATCGACACCAGGCCGATGCCGAACGAGGTGGCCTGCTTGCCCAGCAGGTCCCAGTTCTTGCCACTGGCCGAATACAGCACGAACAGGCTGCCTGCGGCCAGGGTCAGCAGCAGGATCAGCAACGGACCATCGATGTGCATGCGCTGCAGTAAGGTGGCACGGCGGCGCATCACATCTTCGCTGGAGAGGATCCGGTCGAAATTATTCTTCACGGGCCGTAGCCTCCGCAGTGATGGGGCTTGCATATTCCGGCTTGAGCTGGCCGTGCTCGTCCAGCAGCCAGGCGTCCATGATCTGGCGCACCACTGGCGCGGCGACGCCGGAACCCGACTCACCGTTCTCGACCATCACCGATACGACGATCTTCGGGTTGTCGGCCGGCGCGAAGCCGACAAACAAGGCGTGGTCGCGATGGCGTTCCTGGACCTTGGAGCGGTCGTACTTCTCGCCCTGCTTGATGGCGACGACCTGGGCCGTACCGCTCTTGCCGGCAATCCGGTATTGCGCACCGATGGACGCCTTGCGGGCGGTGCCGCGGGCGCCGTGCATCACCTGCTGCATGCCGTTGTTGACCTTCTGCCAGTCCGACGGGTTGCGCAGGATGATGTCTGGCATCGGGTCCGGATCCACCGGTTTCTGGCCTTCGATGGTCTTGGCCAGGTGCGGGCGATACCACTTGCCCTTGCTCGCCACCAGCGCCGTGGCCTGGGCCAGTTGCAGTGGCGTGGCCTGCATGTAGCCCTGGCCGATCCCCAGGATCAGGGTTTCGCCGGGGAACCAGGCCTGGCGCCGGGTCGCCCGCTTCCATTCGCGCGAAGGCATCAGGCCGGGGGATTCCTCGAACATATCCAGGGAGACTTTCTGACCGAGACCGAACTTGTTCATGTAGGACGACAACCGATCGATCCCCAGCTTGTGGGCCAAGTCATAGAAGTAGGTGTCGTTGGAACGCATGATCGCGGTTTCCAGGTCCACATAACCGTCGCCGGTGCGGTTCCAGTTGCGGTACTTGTGGTCATAGTTCGGCAGTTGGTAATAACCCGGGTCGTAGACCCGGCTCGACGCGGTCACCACGCCGGAGTCCAGCCCGGCAATCGCCACGGCCGGCTTGATGGTCGAGCCCGGCGGATAGAGACCGCGCAGCACCCGGTTGAACAGCGGCCGGTCGATGGAATCGCGCAGCTCGGCGTAGGCCTTGAAGCTGATGCCGGTGACGAACAGGTTCGGGTCGAAACTCGGCTGGCTGACCATTGCCAACACCTCGCCAGTGTTCGGGTCCAGCGCCACCACGGCACCACGCCGACCACCCAGCGCCGCTTCGGCGGCCTCTTGCAGCTTGATGTCCAGGCTCAGGACGATGTCCTTGCCGGGAATCGGGTCGGTGCGCTTGAGCACCCGCAATACGCGGCCGCGGGCGTTGGTTTCGACTTCCTCGTAACCCACCTGGCCATGCAGCTCGGGCTCGTAGAAACGCTCGATGCCGGTCTTGCCGATATGGTGGGTGCCGCTGTAATTGACCGGATCGAGGGTCTTGAGCTCTTTCTCGTTGATCCGTCCCATGTAGCCGACCGAGTGGGCAAAGTGCGGCCCCTGGGGATAATGCCGCACCAACTGCGCCACCACCTCGACGCCGGGCAGGCGGAACTGGTTCACGGCGATCAGGGCGATCTGCTCTTCGGTCAGCTCGAACAGGATCGGCACCGGCTCGAACGGACGTCGGCCCTGGCGCATGCGCTTCTCGAAGATCGCCCGGTCCTCGGGCGTCAGTTGCAGCACTTCGACAATCACGTCGAGCACGTGCTGCCAGTCGCCGGAGCGCTCGCGGGTCATGCTCAGGCTGAAACTGGGACGGTTATCCGCCACCACCACGCCATTGCGGTCGAAAATCAGCCCGCGGGTCGGCGGAATCGGCTGCACATGCACGCGGTTGTTTTCTGACAGGGTCGAGTGGTACTCGTACTGGATCACCTGGAGAAAATACAAGCGCGCAATCAGCACACAGATCAGCGTCACCACCATAATAGCGCCGAACACGACGCGGCCCCGCACCAGACGGGCGTCTTTTTCGTGGTCCTTGATGCGGATCGGCTGGGGCATGGGGCAGGATTACTTGTGGTAAGGGTGCCCGGACAGGACTGTCCAGGCACGATACAGCTGTTCGCCGATCAGGATCCGCACCAGCGGATGTGGCAACGTCAACGGCGACAATGACCAGCGCTGATCGGCCCGGGCACAGACTTCCGGCGCCAGCCCTTCCGGGCCACCGACCATGAAATTGACCGTGCGCGCGTCCAACCGCCAGCGATCGAGCTCCACCGCCAGTTGCTCGGTGCTCCAGGGCTTGCCATGGACTTCGAGGGTGACAATGCGCTCGTTCGGCCCGACCTTGGCCAGCATGGCTTCGCCTTCCTGGCGGATGAAGCGCGCCACGTCGGCGTTCTTGCCACGGGTATTGAGCGGAATTTCCACCAGTTCCAGGGCCAGCTCGGACGGAAGACGCTTGGCATATTCATGCCAGCCTTCTTCCACCCACTTGGGCATGCGAGAACCGACGGCGATCAGGCGCAGTCGCACAGCGGTCCCTTATTGCTGGTCTTTGTTGAGCTTGGTGAAGTGCTCATGGGGGTTTTCCGGGCTGTGGTGCGCGGCGCTGGCCGAACGGCTCTGCTCGGCACCGGCCCACAGGCGCTCCAGGTCATAGAACTGGCGCGCCGAGGCCGTCATCATGTGCACGATGACGTCGTCCATATCCAGCAGTACCCAGTCGCTGTCACCCTTGCCTTCTTCACCCAGCGGCTTGACGCCCTGGGCCTTGACCGCTTCGCGGACCTTGTCCAGCATCGCGCCGATCTGGCGGTTGGAGGTACCGGTGGCGATGATCATGTAGTCCGTGATGCTCTGCTTTTCACGAACGTCGATCACCTGGATGTCCTGGGCCTTGACGTCTTCCAGGGCCGCAACGGCGACCTTGACCAGTTCTTCACCGGCCAGTACGACGCCGGTGTGGGCCTCTACCGGCAGCGGGGCGCTTTTGAACGTGCCTTTGCGCTTTACTTTGTTTACGTCTTTGTCAGTCATATAAAACTCGTTTTGCTCGTATGTTCGGGCGCTTCGCTACACGCATTCACGTGCCTTGAAGCACACCTTTTTCAGTTCGACGCACGGTAAAGCCCGTGCGCATCGATGTAGGCCAGGACCGCGTCGGGCACCAGGAAACGTACCGACTTACCGCTGGCCAGCAGTTGACGGATCTGGGTGGCGGATACCGCGAGCGGCGTCTGCCAGACGAATGCAATCTGTCCGCTCGGCCCTTTCAGGGCCAGCGGGTCGCTCACCGAGCGGGCCGCCAGCAGGTTGCGCAAGGCATCCGGCGGCTCGCTGTCGGCATCCGGGCGTTGCAG
Organism: Pseudomonas sp. 3JA; assembly: GCF_036961705.1. Classification (NCBI taxonomy): domain Bacteria; kingdom Pseudomonadati; phylum Pseudomonadota; class Gammaproteobacteria; order Pseudomonadales; family Pseudomonadaceae; genus Pseudomonas; species Pseudomonas sp. 3JA. The sequence continues at coordinate 42,033 of NZ_JBAMDJ010000041.1, read as the reverse complement.
CACCAGGATGTGGCAATGCTGGAGCAACTCTTCCCAGCGATGCCAAGTGGGCAGGCCGCAAAATGCGTCCCAGCCCAGAAGCAGAAAAACCTGGGCATCAGCGGCCAGTTCGGCGCGCATCAGCTCCAGGGTATCAATGGTGTAGGACGGTTTGTCCCGCTGCAATTCGCGGGCGTCCACCACCAACGGCGCCACACCGGCCACCGCGCACTCGACCATCGCCAGGCGGTCCTGCGCCGACACCTGCGGCGTATCCCGGTGAGGCGGCCGGGCGCTGGGCGTCAGGCGTAGCTCATCGAGGGCCAGGGCGTCGGCGACTTCCAGCGCACCGCGCAAATGGCCGATGTGCACCGGGTCGAACGTGCCGCCCAGGATGCCAATGCGCTTTGGCGCGGTGGTTGCCGTCACAGCGGTCATAGTCATAGAGGCCAGTGGGTCGAGATCGCCCAAGTCAGACTGGCTCCTGTCCGCGCAACTGGCCGTCACCGACCACGATGTACTTCTCGCAGGTCAGGCCTTCGAGGCCCACCGGGCCGCGGGCGTGCAGCTTATCAGTAGAAATGCCGATCTCGGCACCCAATCCGTATTCAAAGCCATCGGCGAAGCAGGTCGGGGTGTTGATCATCACCGACGCCGAATCCACTTCAGCGACAAAGCGCCGGGTTTCACCCAGGTGTTCACTGACAATGGAGTCGGTGTGGTGCGAGCCGTGGCGGTTGATGTGCTCGATGGCCTCGTCCAGCCCGTCGACCACACGGATCGACAGGATCGGCGCCAGGTATTCGGTGTCCCAGTCTTCTTCCGTGGCCGCAACGGCCTCGATGATCGCCCGGGTGCGCTCGCAACCGCGCAGCTCGACGCCTTTTTCGCGGAACTGGGCAGCCATCGACGGCAGGAAGTCCTTGGCCACGGCCTGATCCACCAACAGGGTTTCCATCGCGCCGCAGATACCGTAGCGGTAGGTCTTGGCGTTGAAGGCGATGCGCTGGGCCTTCGGCAATTCGGCGTGGGCGCTGACGTAGACGTGGCAGATGCCGTCCAGGTGCTTGATCACCGGCACGCGGGCGTCACGGCTGACCCGCTCGATCAGGCCCTTGCCACCACGCGGCACGATGACATCGACGAACTCGGGCATGGTGATCAATGCGCCGACTGCGGCACGGTCAGTGGTTTCCACCACTTGCACCACGGCCGCCGGCAGATCGGCCTCGGCCAGGCCGCGCTGGATGCAGGCGGCAATGGCACGGTTGGAATGGATCGCCTCGGAGCCACCACGCAGGATGGTCGCGTTACCCGACTTCAGGCACAGGCTGGCGGCGTCGATGGTCACGTTCGGCCGCGACTCGTAGATGATCCCGACCACACCCAGGGGCACGCGCATCTTGCCGACCTGAATGCCCGATGGCCGGTAGCTCATGTCGCGGATCGCCCCGACCGGGTCCGGCAGGGCCGCGACCTGGCGCAGACCGACGATCATGCCGTCGATGCGTGCCGGGGTCAGCGCCAGGCGTTCGAGCATGGCCGGTTCCAGACCATTGGCCCGGCCGGCGGCCAGGTCCAGTTCATTGGCAGCGGACAACTCGGCACGCGCAGCGTCCAGCGCATTGGCGGCGGCCTGCAGGGCGCGGTTTTTCTGCGCGGTGCTGGCCCGGCCGATGATGCGCGACGCCTGGCGAGCGGCGCGACCCAGGCGGGTCATGTAGTCAAGAACGGACTCAGTCATGGTCTGTGTGGTCTTGGCGATGAGGAAAGCGGCAGATTATAGCTGTCGTAACCCTCGACTAACAGCATGGACTCACAGTGGTGACCGGCGGAGCAGCAAAACAGGCGTAAACAGCTGGTTGAAGCGACTGTTCAGCGGTGATTAAGCTTTCCATTGCTATCATCGCGCTTCCTTTGGCCTCCCTTTGTTTATCGCCATGACCGATTTGCCATCGCCCAACGCCCTGCCCCACGCCTTTTTCGATCGAGACGCCCAGGTGCTTGCCAAGGACCTGCTGGGCAAAGTCATCCGTCACAAGGTCGGTGACCTGTGGCTCGGCGCGCGGATCATCGAGACCGAGGCGTATTACTTCGCCGAAAAAGGCAGCCACGCCTCGCTGGGCTACACGCAAAAGCGCAAGGCTTTGTTTCTGGATGGCGGCCACATCTATATGTACTACGCCCGGGGCGGCGATTCGCTGAACTTCAGCGCCCAGGGCCCGGGCAATGCGGTGTTGATCAAATCGGCCTACCCGTGGGTCGATGCCCTTTCCGGGCCGGCGAGCCTGGCGCAGATGCTGCTCAACAACCCCGACGCCCAAGGTCGGTCGCGTACGCCGCAAAAGCTCTGTGCCGGCCAGACCTTGCTGTGCAAAGCGTTGGGCCTGAAAGTGCCGGACTGGGACGCCAAACGCTTCGACCCCGAGCGCTTGCTGGTGGAAGATGTGGGTGTGCCGACGGTCAACGTGATCCAGACCACCCGCCTGGGTATTCCCCTGGGACGGGACGAGCATTTACCCTACCGCTTCGTCGACGCCGCCTACGCACCGTGGTGCACCCGGAACCCGCTGCGACGGGGGCAGGTCGAAGGTCGCGATTATTTCTTGCTTGGATGAAAACACCGCCCCCTGTGGGAGCGAGCAAGCTCGCTCCCACAGTTGATCTTCAGCGGCCATAGCTTTTGTGTTCGCAACACAATCCCACAGGGGATTCGGTGCATGCCAATCAATACTCAATGGAGTTGTATTTATGGGCCCATGGCTCGATAGCATCACCGGCTGGTTGACCGTCAACCCGCAATGGCTGGCGGTGGCGGTGTTCATCGTCGCCTGCGTGGAGTGCCTGGCCATCGCCGGCCTGATCGTGCCGGGTACCGTGCTGTTGTTTGCCATCGCCGTGCTGGCCGGCAGCGGCGCGTTGTCCTTGGGCGAGACGTTGCTGCTGGGCCTGCTTGGCGGGCTGCTCGGGGACCTGGTGTCGTACTTCCTCGGTCGGCATTTCCACCAGAACATCCGCCGCCTGCCCGGGCTGCGGCATCACCCGGAATGGATGAGCGCGGCGGAAAACTATTTCCAGCGCTACGGCATCGCCAGCCTGCTGGTGGGGCGTTTTATCGGCCCGCTACGGCCCATGTTGCCGATGGTGGCCGGAATGTGCGACATGCCGTTCCCACGCTTCGCCGCCGTCAGCATGTTGGCCGCGGCGGGCTGGACCGTGGCGTACCTGCTGCCGGGCTGGGCCACCGGGGCGGCGTTTCGCCTGCCGCTGCCTGAAGGCTTCTGGCCACAGGCCGGCGTGGTCATCGGCAGCATCGCGGCAATGATCGGGCTGAGCGTCAACAGCAGCCTGCGTCGTCATCGCCATGCCACGGCGCTGATCGCCGGCCTTGGCCTGGTGATCCTGATCGGCCTGTTCATCGGTTTTCGTTACCTGACGGCGTTCGACCAAGGCTTGATGGCCCTCGTCCAGGAGCATCGCAGCGCGACGCTGGATGAAATCGCCGTGACCTTCACGCTGATCGGCGAATTCCGCTACATGCTGATTGTCTGCAGCCTGTTGACCGGGTTATTGCTGTTGGCACGGCAATGGCGGCAGGCGATCTTTGCCGGGGGCACGATGCTGCTCACCTCCCTGGCCAATACTGGGAGCAAACACTTCTTTGCCCGTGTGCGCCCGGAAATCCTCACCGACCCGCTGACCAGCTACAGCATGCCCAGCGGCCACTCCTCCGGGGCATTCGCGCTGTTCCTGACCCTCGCCGTCCTGGCCGGCCGCGGCCAACCGCCACGCCTGCGCCTGACCTGGCTGCTGCTGGGCTGCCTGCCGGCGCTGGCCATCGCCCTGTCGCGGGTTTACCTGGGCGCGCATTGGCCGAGCGACATCGTCGCCGGGGCGATGCTCGCCGCCAGCATCTGTGCGGCCGCCCTGTGGTTGAGCCAGCGCCAGACCCCGCTACCGGCCATGTCGCCGAAAGTCTGGTGGCTGATCCTGCCGGCGCTGGTGGCGGTGTTCAGCTTCTTCGCGCTGCGGCACTTGCCGCATGCGATGTTGCGGTATGCCTATTGAGCGGCGCGCCAATGAACACTGAAGATCCATGTGGGATCAGTGTTACTCAGTGAAATATGAGTTGGGTCAGGCGAACAGTTCGCCCTGCAGTTCATCGAGCAAGGCCTGGATCGCATCCAGGCGCTGTTGCGGGTCGTCGAGTTGCAGCAGGTCGATCTTGTCCAATTCGTTGAACGGCAGCAAGTAAGCCAGTTGATTGGCCAGCGACTGCTGACCGGTCGCTTCGGTGCCCATGTTCAGCGCCTCGACCATCGGGTGCTCGGCCAGGGCCTTGAGCAGCGCCACCAGGTCGGCGTCTTCCTCTTGCAGCGGTTGCTCCGGTTCCTCTTCCAGCCACTCGACTTCAGCGACCGTCAGTTGATCCGCCTGGACGCTGCTGCCATGGACGATAAAGCGCCGCCCGCCCTGCACGCGAATGCCCAGCAGACCATTGTCCTGCTGGGAGAAATCAGTGATACGTGCCTCACAACCGACCCGCGCGTAGCCTTCAGGCGCGATGCCGACTTCCTCGCCATCGAGGATGCACACCACGCCGAAGCCTTCGCCCTTTTTCATGCAGCGCCCGATCATGTCGAGGTAACGCGCCTCGAAAATCTGCAAATCGAGGATGCAACCGGGGAACAGCACGGTGTTCAACGGGAAAAGCGGCAAGCTCATAACCAGTTCCTTAAACCGTCATCGACACCACCAACGGCAGCAACACCGCCGTGGCCACGCCCATCAGACTCATCGCCAGCGCCGCGAAGGCGCCTGTCTCCTCGCTTTCCTGCAATGCCACCGACGTACCCACCGCGTGGGCCGCCAGCCCCAGGGCCATGCCCCGGGCCTCAGGGCTGTGGACACCCAGCTTCGTCAGAATGCCCGGACCGAGGATCGCCCCGAGCACACCGGTGATCAACACAAACACCGCCGCCATCGCCGCCACACCGCCGATCTGCTCGGCCACCAGCATGGCGATCGGCGAGGTCACGGACTTGGGCGCCATGGTCATCAGAATCATGTGCTCGGCACCGAAAGCCCAGCCCAACACCACAGCAGAGCCCGTGGCAAACACTCCGGCTATCACCAGCGTAGTAAAAATCGGCCAGAACAACTGCCGGATCCGTCGCAAGTTCAAATACAACGGCACCGCCAGGGCGACCGTGGCCGGCCCCAGCAGGATGCTGAGGATCTCGGTGCTCTTGCGGTATTCGGCATAGTCGATGCCGCAACCGACCAGCACGACGATCAACAGCACCATCGACATCAGCACCGGTTGCAGGAACACCCAGCGAGTCTTTTCGAACGCCGCCAGCACCAGTTGATAGGCGCCCAGGGTAATGCCGATGCCAAACAGCGGATGGTGGATCACCGAGGTCCAGGCACCTTGCCAGTCGAGCATCATTGGCTGTCCTCCGGGGCGGCGATGTGACGCCGGGCCAGGCGCTGCATCAGCACCCCCGTCAACGCCACGGACAGCACCAGGGACAACGTCAACGCGCCGACGATGGCCCAGAAATCGGCGGCAATGGCCCGGGCATAGACCATCACCCCCACCGCAGGCGGCACCAGCAGCAATGGCAGATAACGCAGCAGGCTGCCGGCGGCCAGGTTCAGCGGCTCGCTGACTTCGCCGCGCATGACCAGATAGCCCAGCAGCAACAGCAGGCCGATGATCGGCCCCGGCAACACGGGCAGGAACAAATGATTGATCGCAGTGCCCAGCAATTGAAACAGCACCAGCCAGGTCAGGCCCCGTAGCAACATCCGCTCTCTCCCCTGCAACAGATCCAATGAACGCGCCAATTCGGTTCACTCAAGCGAGCGGCATGATTGTGTGGCGAGGGAGCTTGCTCCCGCTGGGCTGCGCAGCGGCCCCATTTCATGAGCGCTGCGCACTCAAGCGGGAGCAAGCTCCCTCGCCACGGAATCAAACGCACACGTTAAATGAACGGAATTGCAAAGAATGCGCGGGCATTATAAGCATGCCCACGCTATGGGTCGGCATTCGTAAAAAGCATGTTCGGTGACCTTACTTGCGCGCCATGTTGATCTACAGTGGTTCTCCGGGGATGCCGATCCCCGCTCCAGAAAAAGTAAAACAGATGAACCAAGGAGAGTCTCAATGCCCTACGTCCCCGTTGCAGCGCTCAAAGATTATGTCGGCAAGGAACTTGGACGTTCCGAATGGCTCACCATCGACCAGGACCGCATCAACCTGTTCGCCGAAGCCACTGGCGACTTTCAGTTCATCCACGTCGATCCGGTCAAGGCCGCGCAGACCCCGTTCGGCAGCACCATTGCCCACGGTTTCCTGTCGCTGTCGCTGATGCCCAAGCTGATGGAAGACATCCTGATCCTGCCCGAGGGCGTGAAAATGGTCGTCAACTACGGGCTGGACAGCGTGCGTTTCATCCAACCGGTGAAGGTCGATTCCAGGGTCCGGCTCAAGGTCGACCTGGTGGAAGTCACCGAGAAAAAACCTGGCCAATGGCTGCTCAAGGCCACCGCCACGCTGGAGATCGAAGGTTCGGAAAAACCGGCCTACATCGCCGAGCCGCTGTCGCTCTGCTTCGTGTAAACCTGCGCGATCGCGAAACCGCTCGTGCAGTTTCGCATCGCTTCCCTATGTCCAGGGGCCCTAGCTGCGGCATACTCGTCGCCTGACGATCTGGATCCCGTTATGCGCTTATTCGTTCCCCTGACCCTGTCCCTGCTGCTCACCGCCTGCGGCAACGGCGAATCGCCGCTGCCTCCCGACGCGCGCCTGCCCGACGGCGGACGCTATCGCGGCGACCTGGTGGACGGGCTGCTACAAGGCCAGGGACGCATCGATTACCCCAATGGCAGCTGGTACGCCGGGCAGTTCGACAAAGGCCAGTGGCACGGCACCGGGGAATGGCATGGCAGCAATGGCGAGGTCTATCGCGGCCAGTTCCAGCAGGGCCTGTTCCACGGACAGGGCAGCCTGACCACACCGACCAGCAGCTACACCGGCGGCTTCAAGCTCGGGCGACGGGACGGTGAAGGGATGCTCAAGGAAAACGGCATGACCTACCGGGGCGAGTTCAAGGCCGACCGCTATTCCGGCCTCGGACGCCTGGAACTCGACGACGGCAGCCAGTACCAAGGCCCCTTCGCCAACGGCAAGCCCAACGGTGAAGGCCAGCGCTTCGACGCCAGCGGCAACCAGTTCACCGGGCATTTTGTCGACGGGCAACTGCAGGGCAAGGGCACCTTCAACAGTGCCGATGGCGATGTCTACATCGGCGGCTTCAAAAACAACCAGCTCAACGGTCGCGGGCGCTACGAAAATGCCGACGGCGATGTCTGGATCGGCCAATTCAAGGATGGTGCGCTGACCGGCAAGGGCGAACTGATCGGCGCCGACGGCAGCCACTATCTCGGACAATTCAATGATTGGCGCTTTACCGGCGAGGGCCGCCTGAACTTGCCCGACGGCAGTTTTTACGTCGGCCAGTTCGAAAGCGACAGCTACCACGGGCGCGGCACCCTGGTGCTGACCGACGGCACCGTGCAAAGCGGCACCTGGGCCAACGGCCAACGGGTGCGCGACGCGGATGGCAGGCTGCTGCCGGATGTGCTCGAACTCGGCTTGCTGGCCCAAGGCCGCCTGCTGGACGATGCCCTCGCCAACATCCCGGCCTCGACCCCGGCGGTGGAGCTGTACAGCCTGACCCTGGGCGGCGACGGCAAGCAAAGCGTGTTCCTGCGCGAGTCCGACTATGTCGCCAACATGCTCGCCAGCCGTTTCGGCGCGTTCGGGCAGATCCGCCTGGTCAACCACCGCGACCACCTCGGCGACCGGCCCATGGCCAGCCGCGAAAGCCTGCGCCGCGCCGCTGCCACCCTGGCCGAACGCAGTGGTCCGGAAGACCTTATCTTCATCTACCTGACCAGCCACGGCACCAGCGAACATGAACTGGTGCTCGACCAGCCGCGCATGGAACTGGCCGACCTGCCCGCCGATGAACTGGCCGTGGTGCTGGCGCCACTGAAGAACCGCGACAAGATCGTGGTGATCTCGGCCTGTTATTCCGGCGGCTTCATCCCGGCACTCAAGGATGAACGCACATTGATCATGACCGCCTCCCGGGCCGACCGAGTGTCCTTCGGCTGCTCCGAGGAAGCCAACTTCACCTATTTTGGCGATGCGCTGTTCGCCCAGGCATTGAACCAGACCGACGACCTGGAGCAGGCCTTCAAGCGAGCCAAGGCCACCGTTGCCGAACGCGAACAGGCCGACAACTTCGAAGCGTCCGAACCGCAGATGTGGGCGCCGAGGACGGTCCTTTCCCACTGGCAACTGCTGCGCAAACAGCAGGCACGTAAAGCATTGCAAAGTGCTGCATTGAACGACGAGGCCACAAAGAGCAACTAAGCTGAACCGTATCAAGGGGGAAACACTATGTACTTGACGCCTCAGCATGTTTTGCTCGCCGGTGCTACCGGGCTGACCGGGGAACACCTGTTGGACCGGCTGCTCAATGAGCCGACCATCACTCGCGTATTGGCGCCTTCACGCCGGCCACTGGCTGAACATCCACACTTGGAAAACCCGGTTGGGGAGCCGGCCCAGGTGCTGCCACAACTCAGTGGCCAGGTCGACATCGCCTTCTGCTGCCTCGGCACAACCATCAAGAAAGCCGGCTCTGAAGCCGCCTTCCGCGCGATAGACCTGGACCTGGTCGTGGCGTTTGCCAAGCGCGCCCGGGAGTTGGGCGCACGGCACCTGGTGGTGATCAGCGCACTGGGGGCCGACGCCAAGTCATCGATCTTCTACAACCGGGTCAAAGGCGAAATGGAGGCCGCACTCAAGGCCCAGGGCTGGCCGCAACTGACCATTTGCCGGCCTTCCCTGCTGCTGGGCGACCGGGTTGAACCGCGCCTGGCCGAGCAACTGGCCGGGCCCTTGTCAAAGCTGATTCCAGGCAAGTATCACGGCATCGAAGCCTGCCAACTGGCCCGGGCCATGTGGCGTCTGGCGCTGGAAGAGCAGGATGGGGTGCGGGTGGTGGAGTCGGATGAGTTGCGTAAGCTGGGCAAATAGGCATGTGGTGCCTGGTCGCGATGGGCGTCCCACCGATCCAAAGCCAAGCGCTTATTGTGGCGAGGGAGCTTGCTCCCGCTGGGCTGCGAAGCGGCCCCAAGCTTCTGGGTTTGACTCAAATCCTAAGGCGACTGCTGCGCAGTCGAGCGGGAGCAAGCTCCCTCGCCACGGGTAAATCGGCTCATCACAGAGCACGCGTGCGCTACAACCCACCGGTCGCCTGAAACCCCACCCCTATCGCCGTGAACAACGACAACGGCAACAACAAGGTATCGAGCAACGCACTGCCCGGCAGATCGACGCCAGGGTAACTCGGCGCCTCGGCGCCAAAGCGGTCCTTGGCACAGCAGCCGCCGTTGAGGGCGTACAGATCCAGGCGCGTGCCCGCATACACCACCGGCGCCCCAGGCTTGGCGGCGTCGAGGGTGCGGGCGGTGGCGCAGCCGGTCAGCTGCAGCGCCAGCAGCACGATCAGCAGCTTATTCATCGCTGCTCAAATGATGCTCGCCCCAGCGCGGCAACATGTCCTGGGGGATGTTCAGCAGGTTGAGAATCCGCGCCACCACAAAATCGATCAGGTCATCGATGGTCTGCGGCAGGTGATAGAAACCCGGCGACGCCGGCAGGATGGTCACGCCCATGTTCGACAGCTTGAGCATGTTCTCCAGGTGAATGCTCGAATACGGCGCTTCCCGCGGCACCAGGATCAACTGGCGGCGCTCCTTGAGCGTGACGTCCGCGGCCCGTTCGATCAGGTTGTTGCAGGCGCCGTTGGCAATCGCCGACAGCGTCCCGGTGGAACACGGCACCACCACCATGGCCGCCGGCGCCCCGGAGCCCGAGGCCACCGGCGACATCCAGTCTTCCTTGCCGTACACGCGAATCTGCCCCGCCGCCGCCCCGGTGTATTCGGTGAGGAAAGCCTGCATCATCTGGGTCTTGGACGGCAGGGTCACGTCGGTCTCGGTGGCCATCACCAGTTGCGCGGCCTTGGAGATGAGGAAGTGCACTTCGCGGTCTTCCCGCACCAGGCAATCGAGCAGGCGCAAGCCGTACTGGACACCGGAAGCACCGGTCATCGCCAGGGTAATGCGTTCCGGGCCACTGCCCTCCAAGTGAGTGTTCATTTCAGGGCCTCGGCCAGTTTGCCGTGCAGGCCGCCGAAGCCGCCATTGCTCATGATCACCACGTGGGTGCCGGGCTGGGCCTGGCTCTTCACGCGCTCGATGATGCCTTCCAGGGAATCACTGACAATCGACGGCACCGTACACAGCGCGGCGGTGGCGCCGAGGTCCCAGCCGAGGTTGGCCGGTGCGTACCAGATCACCTGGTCGGCATCGACCACGCTTTCCGGCAGGCCATCACGGTGCGCGCCGAGCTTCATGGAGTTGGAACGCGGCTCGATGATCGCAATCAGTGGTGCATCGCCGACGCGCTTGCGCAAACCGTCGAGGGTGGTGGCGATGGCCGTTGGGTGGTGGGCGAAGTCGTCATAAATAGTGATGCCGTTGACCTCGGCGACTTTCTCCATCCGCCGCTTCACGCTCTTGAACGCGCTCAACGCAGCAATGCCCATGGACGGCACCACGCCAACATGCCGGGCCGCTGCCAAGGTGGCCAGGGCGTTGGCGACGTTGTGCTGGCCGGTCATGTCCCACTCGACCACGCCCTGGGACACGCCTTCGAACATCACCTCGAACTGCGAACCGTCGTCCTTGAGCAACTTCACCTGCCATTGGCCGCCCGCACCGGTGGTTTGCACCGGGGTCCAGCAGCCCATCTCGATCACCCGCTGCAACGCCGGTTCGGTGGTTGGGTGAATCACCAGGCCTTCGCTGGGGATGGTGCGCACCAAATGATGGAACTGCCGCTCGATGGCCGGCAGATCGGGAAAGATGTCTGCATGATCGTACTCAAGGTTATTGAGGATCGCCGTGCGTGGACGGTAGTGGACGAATTTCGAGCGTTTATCGAAAAACGCGCTGTCGTACTCATCGGCCTCGATCACGAAGAACGGCGTGCCGCCCAGGCGCGCCGACACCGAGAAATTCTGCGGCACGCCGCCGATCAAGAAGCCCGGGCTCATGCCCGCGTGCTCCAGCACCCAGGCGAGCATGCTGCTGGTGGTGGTCTTGCCGTGGGTACCGGCCACGGCCAGGACCCAACGGCCCTGCAACACATGATCGGCCAGCCACTGCGGCCCGGACACGTACGGCAGGCCCTTGTTGAGCACGTACTCCACCGCCGGGTTGCCCCGGGACATGGCGTTGCCGATGACCACCAGGTCTGGCGCCGGATCCAGCTGCGCCGGGTCATAGCCCTGGGTCAGCTCGATGCCCTGGGCTTCCAGCTGCGTGCTCATCGGCGGATAGACGTTGGCGTCGGACCCGGTGACGTGATGGCCCAGCTCCTTGGCCAGGACCGCCATCGAACCCATGAAAGTGCCGCAAATACCGAGAATATGGATGTGCATAGTCGACCTCATAAACATGGCCGCAGGTTAGCGTAGGGAGGGGGAAATCGCACCTTGTGTTTCGACTTCACGCCGCTGAAGCACCGCAAATCACCTGTGGGAGCTTGCTCGCGATAGCGGTGGGTCAGCTTGCGGCGATGTTGAATGTGCCGCCGTCATCGCGAGCAAGCTCGCCCACAGTTGAATGTGCAACCCGGCTTTTGTGGCGAGGGAGCTTGCTCCCGCTGACTACGCAGCAGTCCCCCCCCAAAAACAGGGCCGCTGCGCGCCCCAGCGGGAGCAAGCTCCCTCGCCACAACAGCGGTCAGCAGTCAGTGCTTTATCGGGCGATGGCGTGTTTGCGCAGCTTCCGGTAGAGGGTGTTGCGGCTGATGCCCAGTTGTTCGGCGGTGTGGGTCATGTGCCAGCGCTGGCGTTCCAGGGCGTCGATCAAGGCCAACCGCTCGGCATCGTCCAGCGGCCGCTCGGCCACCGCTTCGACCACCACCGTGGCCGGGCGCTGGCGGATCATCGCCGGCAAGTCTTCCAGGCCGATCCGCCCGCCGTCGCACAGCGCGGCCAGGGTACGCAGCACGTTACGCAGTTGCCGCACATTGCCCGGCCAGTCGAACCCCAGCAAGGCCTGGCGCGCCGGTTCGTCGATGGACACCGTCTCGCCCCCACTCTCTTCAGCCAGCAGAAAATCCAGCAACTGCGACTTGTCACTGCGCTCGCGCAACGCCGGCAGCGGGATTTCCAGGCCATTAAGGCGGTAGTACAGATCCTCGCGGAAACTGCCGTCCCGCACCCGGTCGAGCAGATGCCGGTGAGTGGCGCTGATGATGCGCACGTTCACCGCCTCGGGTTCGCCGCCGATGGGCACCACCTGGCGATCTTCCAGCACCCGCAGCAAACGGGTCTGCAAGGCCAAGGGCATGTCGCCGATTTCATCGAGGAACAGCGTGCCGCCATCGGCCTGTTGCAGCTTGCCGCGCATGCCTTCCTTGCGCGCGCCGGTGAAGCTGCCGCCGCGATAACCGAACAGCTCGCTCTCGATCAGGCTTTCCGGGATGGCCGCGCAGTTAAGGGCGACGAAGTGCTTGCCGGCGCGCTGACTGGCATGGTGCACAGCCTTGGCGAACGCTTCCTTGCCGGAGCCGGTTTCGCCCTGAATCAGCAGCGGCACATCGCGCTCGAACACCCGCAGCGCCTTGCGAAAATGTTCCTGTAACGCCGCATCCCCCAGGCAGATGCCCGGCAGGCGGGCGGGCTCCATAATCTTGAGCGCTGGCGCAACCGCCACCGGCACACTGCGCGGCTGCCCACGCAGTACCGCGAACAAATGCCGGCCGTCACGGGTGCGCAACGGCCAACTGGCGCTGGCCTGGGGGCTGGCGCGACCGAGCAACTCGTCCAATGAACAGTCGAAAAAATCCTCCACCCGCTGGCCCAGCAAGCTGCCGCGAATATGCCCCAACAGGTTGAGGGCGCTCTGGTTGACGGCGCTGATCCGGCCTTCGCCGTCGAATGCCAGCAGCCCTTCGCTGAACAGCCCCACGGACTCGGCCTGCAGGTGGAAGCGCAGCAGCCATTGATTGTCGAAGCAACGCAGGAAATAGCAGCTCTCGATCATCTTCGCCGAGAGATTGACCAGGGCCATGGTGTGGAACTGGCTCTGGCGCGACACGTCCGGCCGTGCCGAAGACACGTCGAGCACCGCCAGCAGTTCGCCCTGGGGGTCGAAGACCGGGCTGGCCGAGCAGGTCAGGCCGGTGTGGCGGCCACGAAAATGTTCTTCCTGGTGGATGGTCAGGGCCTGGCGCTCCACCAAACAGGTGCCGATGCCGTTGGTGCCTTCGCAGGCTTCGCTCCAGTCGGCGCCGAGCCAGAGGCCGGCCCGTTCGAAAATCTTCCGTTCGCTGGGGGCGGTGACGCAATTGAGGATCACGCCCCGGGCGTCGGTCAGCAACACCGCGTGGCCGGCGCCGGAGAGTTGCTGATGCAGGCTGGTCATTTCATTGCCGGCGATGTGCAGCACTTGCTGCAAGCGCTCGCGGCTTTCCAGCACCCGGCCATGTTCGAGCACCGTCGGCGCCAGGTTCTGCGCCGGGTCGAGGTGATAATCCTCGAGGCAGCGCAGCCAGGAACGGGCAATCGACGGATCGCTGCCAGGGCCCTGCAAATGGGCCTTGCCCTGGGTGACCGTGAGGACTTGCTGGGCATGGCGACTCAAGTGGTTGCTGTGCATTTCTTATTATTCTCCCCGAAGGACCTTTGGACCTAACAACACATACCCCGTGGCGAGGGAGCTTGCTCCCGCTGGGCTGCGCAGCAGCCCCAAAACCTGAGTTTGCGGTGTATCAGGCTGACCGAGTTGGCTGCCTTGCCACGAAAGGCGCAATCGGTGTTGAAGCGACAAAAAAGCTTGGGTCTGCTGCGCAGCCCAGCGGGAGCAAGCTCCCTCGCCACAAAAGCTGTCCTGCCACAAAAATACAGTTGCCGGGATTCCAGGATCGAAGCCCAGCATCCTCCAGCCCAACCGGCAATGCAATGCTGGCGCGACCTGTCAGTCACAGACTGTCTCGTATCTGGCACAAACTGTCACACCCGCTGTATCGCAAGCGTCACACACCCCATCCGTTTGTCCGACCAACTCCTCCTAAAGTCTTGATTTACGGGCCCTGCAAGGCAATGGCCCAACCTTTGCTCTAGGCTTAATTACCGGCGCTCAATTTTGCGCGGCCTCCCGTATAAGCACAAAAGCCAAGGAGAACTCATCATGCGTTACGCTCACCCCGGTACTGAAGGCGCTATCGTTTCGTTCAAGAGCAAATACGGTAACTACATCGGCGGCGAGTTCGTCGCGCCGGTCAAAGGTCAGTACTTCACCAATACTTCGCCGGTCAATGGCCAGCCCATTGCCGAATTCCCGCGCTCCACGGCCGAAGACATCGAAAAAGCCCTGGACGCCGCCCACGCTGCCGCTGATGCCTGGGGTGCCACGTCGGCCCAGGCGCGTTCGCTGGTCCTGCTGAAAATCGCCGACCGCATCGAGCAGAACCTCGAAGTGCTGGCGATCACCGAATCCTGGGACAACGGCAAGGCCGTGCGTGAAACCCTCAACGCCGACATCCCCCTGGCCGCCGACCACTTCCGCTACTTCGCCGGTTGCCTGCGGGCCCAGGAAGGCGCCGCTGCCGAGATCGACGGCAACACCGTGGCCTACCACATCCATGAACCATTGGGCGTGGTCGGGCAGATCATCCCGTGGAACTTCCCGCTGCTGATGGCCGCCTGGAAACTCGCCCCGGCCCTGGCCGCCGGTAACTGCGTGGTGCTCAAGCCAGCCGAGCAAACCCCGCTGGGCATCTGCGTGCTCATGGAACTGATCGGCGACCTGCTGCCGCCCGGCGTGCTGAACGTGGTGCAAGGCTTCGGCAAAGAAGCCGGTGAAGCCCTCGCCACCAGCAAGCGCATCGCCAAGATCGCCTTCACCGGTTCCACCCCGGTGGGCTCGCACATCATGAAGTGCGCCGCCGAGAACATCATCCCGTCCACCGTGGAACTGGGCGGCAAGTCGCCGAACATCTTCTTCGAAGACATCATGCAGGCCGAGCCGAGCTTCATCGAGAAGGCCGCCGAAGGCCTGGTGCTGGCATTCTTCAACCAGGGCGAAGTCTGCACCTGCCCATCCCGCGCCCTGGTGCAGGAATCGATCTACGACGAATTCATGCAAGTGGTGATGAAGAAAGTCCTGCAGATCAAACGCGGCGACCCGCTGGACACCGACACCATGGTCGGCGCCCAGGCGTCCGAACAGCAATTCGACAAGATTCTTTCGTACCTGGAAATCGCCAAGGGCGAAGGCGCCGAACTGCTGACCGGCGGCAAAGTGGAAAAACTCGAGGGCAACCTGGCGACTGGGTATTACATCCAGCCAACCCTGCTCAAGGGCACCAACAAGATGCGCGTGTTCCAGGAAGAAATCTTCGGCCCAGTGGTGAGCATCACCACCTTCAAGGACGAAGCCGAAGCCCTGGCGATCGCCAACGACACCGAGTTCGGCCTCGGCGCTGGCCTGTGGACCCGCGACATCAACCGCGCCTACCGCATGGGCCGGGCGATCAAGGCCGGTCGCGTCTGGACCAACTGCTACCACCTGTACCCGGCGCACGCCGCGTTCGGTGGCTACAAGAAGTCCGGCGTGGGGCGTGAAACCCACAAGATGATGCTCGATCACTATCAGCAGACCAAAAACCTGCTGGTGAGCTACGACATCAATCCGCTGGGGTTCTTCTAACCCTGCGGAAAGATCGTTGAGGGGATCGTTCCCACGCTCTGCGTGGGAATGCCTCAACGGACGCTCCGCGTTCGGCTTTTTGGGACGCAGAGCGTCCCGGGCTGCATTCCCACGCAGAGCGTGAGAACGATCGACTGGCACAACCCCTTGCTCGCGAGGGCGCTCTCACACACAGAATCAATGCCCCACCGCTCTGGCATGAGCCTTGCGTGCCCGCTCCACAGCAAACCCGAAAGTCCAACAGATCAAACAATAAAAAAGACAGAGAGGACTTATGACTTCTACCACCCAACTCAAACCCACACTCGGCACCCTGCATTTATGGGGCATCGCCGTCGGCCTGGTGATTTCCGGCGAGTACTTCGGCTGGAGCTACGGCTGGGGCACCGCCGGGACCCTCGGGTTTCTCGTCACCGCCCTCATGGTGGCGTTGATGTACACCTGCTTCATCTTCAGTTTCACCGAACTGACTACCGCCATTCCTCACGCCGGCGGGCCGTTTGCCTACAGCCGACGAGCCTTCGGCGAGAAAGGCGGGTTGATCGCCGGCATCGCCACCCTGATCGAGTTCGTCTTTGCGCCCCCGGCCATCGCCATGGCGATTGGCGCCTACCTCAATGTGCAATTCCCGGAACTGGACCCCAAGCTGGCGGCGGTCGGCGCGTACATCATCTTCATGACCCTGAACATCCTCGGCGTCAGCATCGCCGCCGCCTTCGAGCTGGTGGTCACCGTGCTGGCGGTCGCCGAATTGCTGGTGTTCATGGGTGTGGTCGCGCCGGGCTTCAGCTTCAGTAATTTCGTGCTCAACGGCTGGGCCGGCTCCAATGAGTTCAGCCTTGCCTCGATCCCGGGCATTTTCGCGGCGATCCCCTTCGCGATCTGGTTCTTCCTCGCCATCGAAGGCGCGGCCATGGCCGCCGAAGAAGCCAAGGACCCGAAACGCACGATCCCCCGCGCTTACGTCAGCGGCATCCTGACCCTGGTGTTCCTGGCCATCGGCGTGATGATCATGGCCGGCGGCGTGGGTGACTGGCGCACCCTGTCGAACATCAACGACCCGCTGCCTCAGGCCATGAAGGCCGTGGTCGGCAACGATTCAACGTGGATGCACATGCTGGTGTGGATCGGCCTGTTCGGCCTGGTGGCGAGTTTCCACGGAATCATCCTCGGCTATTCGCGGCAGTTCTTCGCCCTGGCCCGGGCCGGCTACCTGCCCCGTGGCCTGGCGAAACTGTCGCGTTTCCAGACCCCGCACCGGGCGATCCTGGCCGGCGGCGTGATCGGCATCGCGGCGATCTACAGCGATGGCCTGGTCAACCTGCAAGGCATGACGCTGACGGCGGCGATGATCACCATGTCGGTGTTCGGCGCCATCGTGATGTACATCATCAGCATGCTCAGCCTGTTCAGGCTGCGTAAGACCGAGCCGAACCTGGAACGCACCTTCCGCGCCCCGGGCTACCCGATCGTGCCAGGCATTGCGCTGTTCCTGGCGGTGGTGTGCCTGGTGGCGATGGCGTGGTTCAACATGGTGATTGGCCTGGTGTTCCTGGCGTTCATGGTTGTCGGCTACCTGTATTTCCAACTGACCGCCAAGCAACGCTCCGGTGCACCGGCGGACGCTATGCTCACAGGTATCTGAAAGTTGCACCGGCGCCGGGCTGAGGGTCCGGTGCTTGCCATTTAAAAGTGCACACCAACCCCCTGTGAGAGCAAGCGCCCACAGGGTTATGGGGTGTGTATTAAAGTTTTTTAGAGAATCAGGAGGACACCGCCCATGGCCGCATTCGCCCATTCCGTCGGCGCCCAGACCTATCGCTTCGACAGCCTCAAGGACCTGATGGCCAAGGCCAGCCCGGCGCGTTCCGGGGATTTCCTGGCCGAGGTCGCCGCGCTCAACGATGGCGAGCGGGTGGCCGCGCAAATGGCCCTGGCCGACCTGCCCCTCAGCCATTTCCTGCAAGAAATGCTGATTCCTTACGAGGTCGACGAAGTCACCCGGCTGATCGTCGACACCCACGATAAACAAGCCTTCGCCACCGTCAGCCACCTCACGGTTGGCGGCTTTCGCGATTGGCTGCTCAGCGACGCCGCCGATGAACAGAGCCTGCGAGCGCTGGCCCCGGGCCTGACGCCGGAAATGGTCGCCGCCGTGTCGAAAATCATGCGCGTGCAGGACCTGGTACTGGTGGCGCAGAAAATCCGCGTGGTGACCAAGTTCCGCGGCACCCTCGGCCTGCGCGGGCGCTTGTCCACGCGCCTGCAACCCAACCACCCTACCGATGAACCCGCCGGGATCGCCGCGAGCATCCTCGACGGCCTGCTCTACGGCAACGGCGACGCCATGATCGGCATCAACCCGGCCACCGACAGCACCGCCTCGATCTGCGCCATGCTGGAAATGCTCGACGCCATCATCCAGCGCTACGACATCCCCACCCAAGGCTGCGTGCTGACCCACGTCACCACCTCCATTGAAGCGGCCAACCGTGGCGTGCCCCTGGATCTGGTGTTCCAGTCCATCGCCGGCACCGAAGCGGCCAACGCCAGTTTCGGCATCAACCTCAACGTGTTGAAAGAAGGCTACGACGCCGGGCTCAGCCTGAATCGCGGCACCCTCGGCAACAATCTGATGTATTTCGAAACCGGCCAGGGCAGCGCGCTGTCGGCCAACGCCCACCACGGCGTCGATCAACAGACCTGCGAGACGCGAGCCTACGCCGTGGCACGGTATTTCAAGCCGTTTTTGGTGAACACGGTTGTAGGATTCATCGGCCCGGAATACCTGTACAACGGCAAACAGATCATCCGCGCCGGCCTCGAAGACCACTTCTGCGGCAAGCTGCTGGGCGTGCCGATGGGCTGCGACATCTGCTACACCAACCACGCCGAAGCCGACCAGGACGACATGGACACCCTGCTGACCCTGCTCGGCGTGGCCGGGATCAACTTCATCATGGGCATCCCTGGCTCCGACGACATCATGCTCAACTACCAGACCACCTCGTTCCACGACGCCCTCTACGCCCGCCAGACCCTGGGCCTGAAGCCTGCGCCGGAATTCGAAACTTGGCTGGCAAACATGGGCATCTTCACCCAGGCCGATGGCCGGGTGCGGTTCGGCGACAACCTGCCACCGGCGTTCCGTCACGCCTTGGCACATCTGGGATAAGTGAGCTGCCCATGGATAAAAAACCTGTCGACCCACAAAACCCTTGGCTGAACCTGCGCAACCTCACCCCGGCACGCATAGCCCTGGGCCGCACCGGCACCAGCCTGCCGACCCAGGCGCAATTGGACTTCCAATACGCCCACGCCCAGGCCCGCGATGCCGTGCACCTGGCGTTCGATCATCAGGGCATTCGCGCGCAACTGAGCGAGCGCGGCCGTGAGAGCCTGTTGCTCCACAGCGCGGCGGCCGACCGACACAGCTATCTACAGCGTCCGGACCTGGGCCGACGGCTCGACGACGTTTCTGCGCAAGTTCTGGATGACTACGCCAAGGCCCATCCCGGCGGTGTGGACTTGGCAATCGTGGTGGCCGACGGCCTGTCGGCGCTGGCGGTGCATCGGCATACCTTGCCGTTTCTGGCGCGCCTGGAAGAACAGATCGTCGCTGACGGTTGGTCGGTATCGCCCGTGATTTTGGTGGAACAAGGCCGCGTCGCCGTGGCCGATGAAGTGGCACAGCGGCTCGGCGCGAAAATGTCGGTGATCCTCATCGGCGAACGCCCCGGCCTCAGTTCCCCCGACAGCCTGGGGCTGTATTTCACCTACGCCCCCAAGGTCGGCCTGACCGATGCCTATCGCAACTGCATCTCCAATGTCCGCCTCGAAGGCCTGAGCTACGGCATGGCGGCCCACCGCCTGATCTACCTGATGCGCGAAGCCTGCCGCCGCCAGCTCTCGGGGGTCAATCTGAAGGACGAAGCCCAGGTTCACACTCTAGAGTCGGAAAATACTGCCGATATGAAAGGTAACTTCCTACTCATGCCGCCCCGAAACTGATCCGTTTATCCGATTGCGTTTTTGATCCGCTTTCAGGCAGCATCAAAAGCACGGCAGCGCGAAGTTGTTGTCTGAATATCTGTCGACCTCTGCAGACGAGACCTACCATGCGGATTATCCAAGCGACCCTGGAACACCTGGACCTGCTGACCCCATTGTTCGTCAAATACCGGGAATTCTACGGCTCACTGCCCTACCCGGACTCGTCCCGAGCCTTCCTTGAAAAGCGCCTGCGCCGCAAGGAATCGGTGATCTACCTGGCCTTGCCCGATGACGACGACAACAAGCTGCTGGGCTTTTGCCAGCTCTACCCGAGCTTCTCGTCGCTGTCGCTCAAGCGCGTGTGGATCCTCAACGACATCTACGTCGCCGAAGACGCCCGCCGCCAACTGGTGGCCGACAACCTGATCCGCACCGCGAAAAAAATGGCCAAGGAAACCAACGCCGTGCGCATGCGCGTCTCCACCAGCAGCAACAACGAAGTGGCGCAGAAAACCTACGAATCGATCGGCTTCAAGGAAGACACCGAGTTCAAGAACTACGTATTGCCGATCAGCGAAAGCATCTGACCCTCAGCGTGCAGCAAGCCCCCCCTGTGGCGAGGGAGCTTGCTCCCGCTGGGCTGCGCAGCAGCCCCAAAACCTAAGCACGCGGTGCATCAGACTGACCGAGTCGCCTGCCTCAGGACCGCTCCGCGCCCCAACGGGGATAAATCCTCACACCACAAAACCAGCGCACACCCATCCCCCTGACACACCACCAAACTCTCTGTGGCGAGGGGATTTATCCCCGCTGGGCTGCGAAGCAGCCCCAAAACCTGAGCACGCGGAGCATCAGATTAACCGAGTCGCCTGCCTCAGGACCGCTCCGCGCCCCAACGGGGATAAATCCCCTCACCACAAAACCAGCACACACCAATCCCCCTGACACACCCCCCAACCCTGTGGCGAGGGAGCTTGCTCCCGCTGGGCTGCGAAGCAGCCCCAAAACCTAAGCACGCGGTGCATCAGATTGTCCGAGCCGGCTGATTCAGGGCCGCTTCGCGCCCCAGCGGGAGCAAGCTCCCTCGCCACAAGAGCCCTCACTCAATCGCACACCGTCGAAATCCCCAGCTACAAACTCACCCCGCTCCCCGCCCTTCACCCCGTATAATGCCGCTCTTCCCGGCTTGTAAGAAAAAGCTACACACTCTGTAGCCACTCCAAGCCCGACCCAAAGCCTGCCGAGCCAGGCCACCACCACAGGTGTTATGCATGGATTTCAATCCCCTCGACCTCATCCTGCACCTCGACGTCTATCTCGACATGCTGGTGACCAACTACGGAACCTGGGTCTACGCCATCCTGTTCCTGGTGATCTTCTGTGAAACCGGCCTGGTGGTCACACCCTTCCTGCCCGGCGATTCCCTGCTGTTCATCGCCGGCGCCGTCGCCGCCGGTGGCGCCATGGACCCGCTGCTGCTGGGCGGCCTGCTGATGCTCGCGGCCATCCTCGGCGACAGCACCAACTACCTCATCGGCCGCACCGCTGGCGAAAAACTGTTCAGCAACCCCAACTCGAAAATCTTCCGCCGCGACTACCTGCAGCAAACCCACGACTTCTACGACAAACACGGCGGCAAAACCGTGACCCTGGCGCGCTTCCTGCCGATCATCCGCACCTTCGCCCCCTTCGTCGCCGGCGTCGGCAAGATGAATTACCTGCGTTTCTTCGGCTTCAGCGTCCTCGGCACCGTCCTCTGGGTCGGCGGCCTGGTGACCCTCGGCTACTTCTTCGGCAACGTGCCCTTCATCAAGCAGAACCTGTCGCTGCTGGTGGTGGGCATCATCCTGGTGTCACTGCTGCCGATGATCATCAGCCTGGTGCGCAGCAAACTGAGCCAACGCGCTTCGAAAGCCTGATCGCCCATGTGGTCCCTGAGCAACTGGCGCCGCCAACGCACCCTCGCCAAACACCCCGTCCCCGAGGAAACCTGGCAACGGGTGCGCCAACAATTGAGCTTCCTCGACGGCATCAGCGCCGCCGAGGACCAATGGCTGCGCGAGGCCTGCGTACTGTTCCTGCACGATAAACACCTCACCGCCCTGCCCGGCGTCGAACTGCACCAGGAACAACGCCTGCTGCTCGCCGCCCAGGCCCAATTGCCGCTGATGCACCTCGGCGAGCTGAACTGGTACCAGGGCTTCCACGAAATCGTCCTCTACCCCGACGACTTCCTCAGCCCCCAGCGCTACCGCGACGCCAGCGGCATCGAGCACGAATGGGACGGCGAACACAGCGGCGAAGCCTGGCCCCAAGGCCCGATCATCCTGGCCTGGGACGGCGTGATGGCCAGCGGCGGCTGGGACGGCTACAACCTGGTGATCCACGAACTGGCGCACAAACTCGACATGCTCAACGGCGACGCCAACGGCCTGCCACCGCTGCACCCCGGCATGCGCGTCAGCGACTGGGCCGAAGCCATGCAACAGGCCTTCGACGACCTCGACCGCCAACTCGACCACAACCCCGACACACAAACCCTCATCGACCCCTACGCCGCGGAAAACCCGGCGGAGTTCTTCGCCGTCACCAGCGAATACTTCTTCAGCGCCCCGGACCTGCTGCACCAGGCCTATCCAAAGGTCTATGAACAGCTAAAGGCCTTCTACCGCCAGGATCCTTTGGCCCGGCTGCGGCAACTTCAGGCCGAAGATCCGGTCTATCAGGCGTCATACTAAGGTCTCTACGACCCTGGTAACGTGGCATCAGCGGCTGAATATGCCTATAATCGCCGCCACTTTTTGGTCAATCCGACCAGTCATTTGGTCAACTAACGGGGGCACCGCCCAATGAGCTACAGCAAGATTCCGGCTGGCAAAGACCTGCCGAACGACATCTACGTCGCGATCGAAATCCCGGCCAACCACGCCCCGATCAAATACGAAATCGACAAAGACAGCGACTGCCTGTTCGTTGACCGTTTCATGGCCACCCCCATGTTCTACCCGGCCAACTACGGTTACATCCCCAACACCCTGGCCGACGACGGCGACCCCCTCGACGTGCTGGTCGTGACCCCTTACCCGGTTGCCCCAGGTTCGGTCATCCGCGCCCGTCCAGTCGGCATCCTGAACATGACCGACGACGGCGGCGGCGATGCCAAAGTCATCGCAGTGCCACACGACAAACTGTCGCAACTGTACGTCGACGTGAAGGAATACACCGACCTGCCACCGCTGCTGATCCAGCAGATCGAGCACTTCTTCGCGAACTACAAAGACCTCGAAAAAGGCAAGTGGGTCAAGATCGAAGGCTGGGCCGGTGCAGACGCCGCCCGCGAAGCGATCACCAAGTCGGTTGCCGCCTACAAAGGCTGAAACAAACTTGATAAAGAACCCCGGTTTGCCCCGGGGTTTTTTTATGTCTTAATGGTTCTTAATACAAAATCGTATTAACACTGTTTAACTGCGTTTAGCCCGCGCCTTTCAAATCCTGCAAACGGAAAGATCGTCTTATATATTTGCACGACTTGTTTATTGCCGAAAACATCGTCGCCCCTAAACTTTCCGTTTATGAAAAAGATCTCCAGTGGCGACCGCTTCAGAGCCCTTCTAAAAGAAGCCCATATCCGTTCCGCCGACTTCGCGAAGTTATACGGCGTGAAATCCCAGCACGTGAACAACTGGTTCAACCGTGGCATCCCACCCCGGCGCATCCACAGCATCGCCAGCCTGCTGACCGTCAGCCCAGAATGGCTCGCCCACGGCGAAGGCCCGCAAACCCCTTTGGGCCTGGGCCCCGGCACCACCTACGACGCCGCCGAAGTCCAAGGCGTCTACAGCGTGGTAGAACCCACGGACATTGAACTGCCCTTCTACAAGGAAGTCCCCATCGCCCCCGGCGAAACCAAAACCCACATCACCGAAATCCCCGACCAATCCATCCGCCTGCCCCGCAGCCACCTCGACTCTCTGGAAATAAACCCCAGTGACGCCATCTGCACCACCATGGTCGGCGACAGCATGGCCGAACGCATCGCCGACGGCTCCACCCTCGCCATCGACCGCGGCCTGACCCAAATCGTCGACGGCCAAATCTACGCCCTCGAACACGACGGCATGCTCCGCATCAAATACCTGCACCGCATCCCCGGCAACCGCCTGCGACTGCGCAGCCACAACAGCGCGGCCTACCCGGACGAAGTCTTCAGCGCCGAACAGATCGACGCGCAGAACATACGGGTGATTGGCTGGGTGTTCTGGTGGTCCACCCTCAACAAACAGAGACCGCCGGTATGCGACTAACCCACCCGAACGGAAAGACAGGCAAAGCGCCTCGTGCCGAGGAGCCTTGTGGTGAGGAGCTTTGTAGTGAGGAGCTTTTGTGGCGAGGGAGCTTGCTCCCGCTGGGCTGCGCAGCAGCCCCCTGCTTTTACCCGAATCACCCTAACCCAATGATTCCACACCACTTACCACTGGGATTCTGCCAAAAACCCGCGTATCCTCCGCCCCACATTTGCGAGCCCACGCCTCGCACCGACAAGGCAGATCACTTTCTGACCAAGTCCCACAGCCGGCCGCAAGAGCCGGATGTACGTTTTGAAGGCTGGTAAGGTTTGTCAAAAACGAGCTGAATCAGTCAACGAGAAGCCGGCCATAAGCCGGCTTTTTTATGTCTGCGATCTTTACTTATCTTCGCGCGACGGCATTTAAGCGTAAGCATCCGGGCATCCTGTCTTGCGCCACCCAACCTGACCCCGTACAACCGAGACTGCTCAGTGTCAGGCTTGGATTGGGATACAATCCCCGGCATTTAATACCATCAGGATCGGCATCCGCTCCTGAGTGCCCACAAGAGATTCCGCAATGCCCCTCACGCTGCAACAACTGGAACGCCATCTGTTCAAGGCTGCCGATATTCTGCGCGGCAAGATGGATGCCTCGGAGTTCAAGGAATACATTTTTGGCATGCTGTTCCTCAAGCGCTGCTCCGACGTATTCGAGGAGCGCTATGAGCAGGTCGTTGCCGATGAGATAAACGCTGGCAAGAGCAAGGCCGAGGCCTTTGTCTCGGCGGAAAATCCGCGCTGGTACAAGCGTGACGGTAATTTTTGGGTGCCCAGCCATTCGCGCTTCAAATATTTGCTCAACGAAGCGCACATCAACGTCGGCAACCTGCTCAACAAGGCGCTGGGTGGCATCGAGGAAAATAACGTCTCCCTGGAAGGGGTACTGGAGCACATCGACTTCACCCGCAAGGTAGGCCAGAGCAAGATTCCCGATCAGAAGCTGCGCCAACTCATCACCCACTTCGGTGACGTGCGCCTGCGCAACAGTGACTTCGAATTCCCTGATCTACTCGGCGCAGCCTACGAGTACCTGATCGCCGAGTTCGCCGACTCGGCCGGCAAGAAAGGTGGTGAATTCTATACGCCGCGCTCTGTTGTGCGGCTGATGGTGCACCTGCTCAAGCCGACCCTGGCTCACGATGTCTACGACCCCTGTTGTGGCTCGGGCGGTATGTTGATCGCAGCCAAGGAATATATCGAAGAGCACGGCGAAGATGGCCGCAAGGCCAACCTGTTCGGCCAGGAATTCAACGGCACCGTCTGGTCCATCGCGCAGATGAACATGCTGCTGCACGGCATCAGCAACGCCTGGCTGGAGAACGAAGATACCCTGGCCGACCCTCGGCATATCGAGGGCGGCGAACTGCGCCGCTTCGACCGCATCCTCACCAACCCACCGTTCTCCATCAACTGGGGCCACACCGAGAAAAGCCCAGATGGCAGCCTGGCCTGGAACCCGACATTCCGCGAGCAGCGCTTCCGTTTCGGCGAAGTGCCACTAGGCTCGAAAAAAGCCGACTTGATGTTCCTCCAGCACATGCTCGCCGTCGCCCGTGACGAAGGCATGATCGCCACCGTACTGCCCCATGGCGTGCTGTTCCGGGGCGGTGAGGAGCGCGGCATCCGCGCTGGCATTATCGAGAACGACCTGCTCGAAGCAGTGATCGGCCTGCCGGCCAACCTGTTCTATGGCACCGGCATTCCGGCATGCATCCTCATCCTGCGCCAACAAAAGCAGGAAGGCGCCAACCGTGTCAGCGCCAAGCCTGCCGAGCGCCAGGGCAAGGTGCTATTTATCAACGCTGACCGCGAATACTTTGAGGGCCGTGCGCAGAACTACTTGCTGCCCGAGCACATTGAGAAGATCACCACCGCCTTCAATGAATTCCGACGGATCGACGGCCTCAGCGATGTGATGGATATCGCCACCCTACGTGCCAACGACTACAACCTTAACATTCGCCGCTATGTGGATAACGCACCGCCGCCCGAGCCACATGATGTGCGTGCCCACCTGCTGGGCGGTGTGCCCAAGGCCGAAGTCGAAGCGAAAGCCCCGCTGTTCGCCGCCCACGGATTCGATCCTTATGACCTTTTCATCGCGCGCGACGCGCAATATTTCGACCTTCGCGACGGGCTAAGCCGCCGCGCTGACCTAAAGCCGGCCATCGAAGGCAATGCCGGCCTGCAGATCAAGGAAGCCGCCCTGCGGGATGCCTTCGAGACCTGGTGGCACGCACACAGCCCGCGCATCACCGCCCTGGCTGGGACGCTGGATAACAGCGCTGCGCTAGTCGAATTGCGCGGCGAGCTGCTGGCTAGCTTTAGCCAGACGCTGGAAGGCATCGGCCTGCTCGACCCCTTCCAGGTCAGGGGCATCGTTGCAGGCTTCTGGTACCAGAGCAAATACGACTTCCTCGGCCTGATGGCCCGTGGCAGCCGGGGCGTGATTGATGCCTGGCGCACCAGCATCATCACCGCACTGGAAGACAAGGCCAGCAAGCAAAGCCCACTGGAACACAAGCTGGTGAAATTCCTGCTCGGCGATTTCGTTGCCGAGTTGGCCGAGCTGGAAGCGAAAAAGGCCGAACTGGATAGCCTGCTCAAGGCTGCCGCCCCAACCAAAGGGGAGGATTCTGACGAGGCAGACGGTGAGGCGGATACAGACAACGAGGAAAACCCCATCGACGACGCCCAGCTCAAGGCCTGGAAAGCCGAACTGACCAAGGTGAAGAAACAGCACAAAAACCAGCAGGAAAACTTCGCCAGCCACCTGAATCAGGCCGTCGACGGGCTGGACGAACAGCAAGCTGCCGAACTGCTGCTAACCATTCTGCACAACGACATGCAGGCCATCGTCGAGCGCTATATCGCCGTCCAGCGTAAGCAGATAGTCGCGACTTTCGAGAACTGGTGGGACAAATATCGGGTGACGCTGAACGATATCGAGCACAAGCGAGATGCAGCGGCAGAGACGTTGCAGGGGTTCCTGAAGGGGTTAGGGTATGTCTGAACATGAGCAGCCTTGGGAGAAAGCCCCCCTTTCGGACGTTTTTTGCATTGGCAGAGAGCAAGTTTCCCCAAGCCGACAACCAAAAGCTACATTCACCCATTACAGCATCCCGGCTTGGGACGAATTTGGCGGGCCCTCAATCGAATTGGGCGAGTCTATAGAGAGTAACAAAACAGCAATCAGCGGACCTTCTGTACTGGTTTCGAAGCTCAATCCGCGAAAGCCCCGCGTTGCAGTCATCGAGGCACCAGAGAAGCGAACGTGTTGCTCTACCGAGTTCATTTGCTATCAACCAAAGAAAGCGGGCGAGAACTTGCGATTCTGGGGGGAGTACCTCTATTCGCAAGAGTTTTCCGCTCGACTGGCACGCGTTGCAATCGGATCAACAAATAGCCATACGCGAGCCTCCCCGCATGAAACATTAGGTTGGTTGGTTCCTTCCGTACCTCTTGCTGAGCAGGAAGTCATCGCCCAAATCCTCGACACCCTCGACACCGACATCCGCGAAACCAAGGCGCTGATCGACAAGCTCAAGACCATCAAGCAGGGCCTGCTGCACGACCTGCTAACCCGTGGCATCGACTCCAACGGCCAACTGCGACCGCCACATAGCGACGAGCCGCACCTCTACAAGAAGTCGCCGTTGGGGTGGGTACCGAGGGAGTGGAAGATTGAGCCGATCATCAACCTGACTTCCAACTCAGTGATCGGGCCATTCGGCAGTGACCTTATTGCCTCCGACTACCGAGATTCAGGAGTGCCAGTGATCTTTGTGCGGGACGTTAAGCCGGATCAACTCATGTGGAAGAGTAATGTCTTCGTGAGTGCCAGTAAGGCACAAGCTTTGGCTGCGCATGAGGTCCGAGCAGGAGATGTAGTTGCCACAAAGATGGGGTTGCCACCATGTGTGGCTGCCGTTTACCCAGAATCTATGCCATGCGGAATTGTGACTGCAGACATCGTTCGCCTGCGGCCATATACAGATCGTATCTGCCCTGACTGGATGTCGATATTCATCAACTCTTCAGCCGTCGCCAAGCAAGTCGAGCAGATAACTGCTGGCGTAACTCGCCCCAAGGTTACTTTGCGTGATGTTCGGAATCTTCTGATCGGACTCCCCCCCATCAAAGAGCAGCAGCGGGTTTTAGTTCGACTGACCGCATTGCAATCACGGATTCAGCTAGAAGAAGCATCATATGAAAAGCTCATCGCAGAGAAATCCGGTCTTATGGACGACCTGCTAAGCGGCCGCATCCGCGTCACCCCACTAATGGAATCGAAGCAGCAAGCGGCTGCACTAACGGAAGCCTGATATGCCCCAGCGCCTACCACCCCGCGAATCCCTCACCGTCGAGTTCAAGAGCGACCGCAACAAGCTCCCCGACCGAGACCTGATTGAGGCGCTGGTGTGCCTGGCCAATGCCGAGGGCGGCGAGCTGTGGCTGGGCGTCGAGGATGACGGCACGCCCACCGGACTGCATGCCGAGCATCGCCTGCTGGCGGGCCTGGCCGGCATGGTCTCGGCGCGCACCTCACCGTCGTTGAACGTACAGGCCGAAGCAGTCAACGTGGATGGTGTGACCGTGGCACGCATCCATGTGCCCAAAGCCCAGAGCGAGGTGGCCACCATCAGCGGCGTCTACCTGCGCCGTCGCTTGAAGCACGACGGCACGCCCGAATGCATAGCCATGCTGCCCCATGAACGCAGCAGCCGCGCAAGCAGCTTCGGCCTGCTCGATGTCTCCGCCCAGCCGGTGGTCGGCGCCACCCTGGCCGACCTCGACCCGCTGGAGCGTGAGCGCCTGCGCCAGGCGGTGCAGCAATACGGCGGCGACCGCGTGCTGTTGGAACTGGACGATGAAGCCCTGGACGGCGCGCTACTGCTCACTGCGCGCCAGCCGGACGGTACTCGCGTGCCGACCCTTACCGGCCTGCTCCTGATCGGCCGGGAAACCTCCTTGCGCCAACTGGTGCCCACCCATGAGTTCGCTTTCCAGGTGCTGGCCCAGCAGGCAGTGCGCTTCAACGAGTTTCGCCGCTTCCCATTGCTCAAGGCACTGGACTGGCTGGAAACCAACTTCCGCCCCTACAACCCCGAAGAAGAGCTACAGGTCGGTCTATTTCGCGTGCCAGTACCCAAGGTCGACCTCGGCGCCTTCCGTGAAGCCGTAGCCAATGCCTTAGTGCATCGCGATTACCACGGCAGAGGCGCGGTGCATGTGCGCCTGGAGGACGATGCCCTGGTGGTCAGCAACCCCGGTGGCCTGGTCGATGGTGTGACCCTGGCCAATCTGCTGGTGACCGAACCGCGCCCGCGCAATCCGGCCCTGGCCGACGCCATGAAGCGCGTCGGCGTGGTCGAACGCTCCGGCCGAGGCGTGGACAAGATTTTCCGCGGCATGCTCAAGTTCGGCCGGCCAGCCCCGGACTACAGTTACACCACCGCCCAAAGCGTAGTACTGCGCCTACCCACAGCCGAGGCCGACCTGGACTTCCGCCGCCTGGTAGTCGAGCACGAGCGCGCCACCAATGCCGAGCTGCCCATCGACAGCCTGATTGCCCTGGCCGCCCTGCGTGAGACCAAGCGCGTCACGGCCGACGAACTGGCCGTACAGATCCAGCGCGACACCGCCAGTGCCAAACGCACCCTGGAAGCCCTGACCGAAGCCGGCTTGGTCGAGGCCCACGGTTCTACCCGAGGGCGCAGCTACACTCTGTCAGCCCGTCTGTACCAGGCCGTGGGCGACAAGGCCGGTTATACCCGCCAGGCAGGCTTCACACCCATTCAACATGAGCAGATGGTGTTGAACTACGTGCAGCAGCATGGGCAGATTCAGCGCGCTGAAGTAATGGATCTTTGTCGGCTCTCGCCTGATCAAGCGGCAAAACTGCTCAAGCGCATGAAAGACAAGGGCACACTGATACAGCAAGGTGAACGACGCTGGTCGGTCTATAAGCTCGGCTAAAAATTCTATGAGCCGCTATGAGCCGCTTATGAGCCTGTATGAGCCCATACACGCCTGAACTGGATTAAAGGAGTAACCGTGGGCTGGGAATTGGATGACGTCGAAAAACCCTTTGTGGCTCAGTTACAGAGGCTGAACTGGAAGCATATCGAGGGCAGCCTCGACGACCCGACCATCACTGGCCGCAGCAGTTTCAGTGAAGTGATTCAGCGGGCCGCACTGGCCGAGTGCTTGCGTGCCATCAACCTGCGCGACGGTCAGCCCTGGCTGGATGAGCAGCGCATTGCCGAAGCACTGGCGGCCATTACCCGCGTGGG
This sequence comes from Pseudomonas sp. 3JA, assembly GCF_036961705.1. NCBI lineage: Bacteria > Pseudomonadati > Pseudomonadota > Gammaproteobacteria > Pseudomonadales > Pseudomonadaceae > Pseudomonas > Pseudomonas sp. 3JA. The sequence goes on along the minus strand of NZ_JBAMDJ010000041.1, from coordinate 11,547 downwards.
CGCTGGCAAGCTGATGGAAGCCAACCAGACAGTCACTGAACTGCTGCTCAAAGGCATCACTGTCGACGGCCTCCAGGGCTGGGAAGGCGGGCGTGGTCAGACCATCCAGTACATCGACTGGGCCAACCCGACCAATAACCACTTCAGCGTGATCAACCAGTTCCGAGTGGATTGCCCACCGGGGTACAACAGCGGCAAGAAATTTATCGTCCCGGATCTGGTGTTGCTGGTGAACGGCATCCCGCTGGTAGTGGTGGAGTGCAAGAGCCCGTCCATTCCAGAACCGCTGGCCGAAGCTGTCGATCAATTGCGCCGCTACAGCAACCAGCGCAAGGCAGCCTTCGAAGTCGAGGACAACGAGGGCAACGAAACACTGTTCGCTAGCGTGCAACTGCTGGTCGCCAGTAGCTACGACGAAGCACGAGTGGGCTGCATTGGGGCCGGCTTCGGGCATTTCTCCCAATGGAAAACCGTGGTTGGCCCGGAAGGTAGCGGCAGCGAGCAGTCGGTAGCCGAGCAGTTGGGCAAAGCCAAACTGTCCGAGCAGGAGCGCCTGGTGGCAGGCATGCTGACGCCAGCCCACCTGCTCGATCTGATCCGGCATTTCATGCTGTTTATGCAGGTTGGCGGGCAGACCATCAAGACGGTCTGCCGCTACCAGCAGTACCGCGCGGTGAACCGCACGGTGATCCGCATGAAACGCGGGCAGACACGCCTTGAGCATGGCGAGAGCGACCAGCGCGGCGGCATCGTTTGGCACACCCAGGGTTCGGGCAAGAGCCTGACCATGGTGTTTCTGGTGCGCAAGATGCGCACGGACACACAGCTGCGCCGCTTCAAAATCATCGTGGTCACTGACCGTAAAGACCTGCAAAACCAGCTCGCCGCCACCGCCACGCTGAGCGGTGAACTACCTGAGGTGGCCTCCAATATCGAGGGCGTTAAAGCCTTGGCACGTCGCCAGGGCCCCGGTCTGGTATTCGCCACCATCCAAAAGTATCGCAATCCCGAGCAGGAGGAAGATGGGGAGGCGCCGATCCCTGCGCAAGCTGCGGTCCCCCTCAAAGCCGCAGAAAAGCGCGCGCCCTATCTGGTCAGCAAACCATTCGAGGTGCTCAACCACGACGAAAGCATTCTGGTATTGATCGATGAGGCGCACCGCACCCAGGCCGGCGATCTGCAGGCGAACCTGCTGGCGGGTCTGCCCAACTGCGTGCGCATCGGCTTTACCGGTACACCGATCATCATGGGCGACAAGAAACGTACCCATGAAATTTTCGGCGCATTTATCGACAAATACACCATCAAGGAAGCTGAGGCAGATGGCGCAACAGTGCCGGTGCTTTACGAAGGACGCACTGCCCAGGGCGCATTGAAAGATGGGGCGAGCCTGGATGAGCTGTTCGAGGATTTGTTCCGCGAACACAGTCAGGACGAGCTGGAGCTGATCAAGAGAAAGTACGCCACCAAGGGCCATATCTTTGATGCCCCCGCGCTGATCGCTGATAAGGCGCGTGACATCCTCAGACATTACGTCACCAATATCCTGCCCAATGGCTACAAAGCGCAGGTTGTAGCCTATAGCCGGATTGCGGCAATCCGCTATTTCCACGCGCTGCAGGCCGCCCGCGATCAGTTGCTGACCGAGGCCGAAGCGTTGCCAGCAGCCGACAAGGACCTCGACGATGAAGCACTGTGCCAGCGTCCACCCAAGCTGCAGGCGCGCGTGCAGGCGTGGCGCTATCGCGACAGGCTACGCAGCCTGGAATTCGCAGCGATTATTTCTGGCTCAAACAACGATCCGGCCGAGTGGAAAACCTGGACGGATGGCAGCAAGCACGAGCTGCTGATCCAGCGCTTCAAGAAGCCCCTAAATCATGAGCACCCAGGCAAGACCGACCCGTTGGCTTTCCTGATCGTTAAGTCTATGTTGCTCACCGGCTTTGACGCCCCCATCGAAGGGGTCATGTACCTTGACCGGCCAATCAAGGAAGCCGAGCTGCTGCAAGCCATTGCGCGGGTCAACCGTACTGGTTTCGGCAAGCGCTGCGGCATCGTGGTCGATTACTACGGGGTCGCCAACCACCTGCGCGAAGCGCTGGCAGCCTATGCCGATGAGGATATCGAAGGTGCGCTGAGCAGCATCAAGGACGAGGTGCCGGTGCTGCGCGATCGTCATCTTCGCGTGGTGGATGTGCTGCGTCGCCAGGGCATCGAGTCGCTGGAAGATGCCGAAACCTGCATTGCCGCACTGGAGTCGGAAAAGGTGCGCGCCGAATTTGCGATAAAACTCAAAGCGTTCCTCAACTCATTGGACACCGTGCTGCCACGCCCCGAGGGCCTGCCTTTCGTCAAGGATGCCAAGCGCCTGGCCTATATCCATGCACGTGCGCGCGGGCGTTACAAGGACCTGCCGCAACTGGGCAAGGATGTCGGCGCCAAGGTGCGCAAGCTAATCGACGATCACGTTATTTCGCTGGGCATCGACCCGAAGATTCCGCCGATCCAACTCACCGATGCCGACTTCGAGAAGCAGTTGTCGCGTAGCGTCAACGACCGCGCCAAGGCCTCAGAGATGGAGCACGCCATTCGATCGCATGTGCGCAAGCATACTGATGAAGATCCGGTGCTCTATCGCAAGCTGTCCGAACGTCTGAACGAGCTGCTCAAGTCGCTGGGCGAGCAGTGGGATCAGTTGGTTGAGCAGATGCAGAAGATCATCAACGAGCTGCGCAGCGGTCAAATGAGCGATGACTACACCCCCCTGGATTTGCCCGAACACTATGCCCCCTTCCTGCGCACCCTGCTGGATGTGGTGTGTGCCGACGCCAATCCGCAGGCCGCCGAGCTGCTGCGCTTGAAGGATGTGACAGTGGAACTGGTCGATCTGTTGGTGGGCGAACTCCAAAGCCACCGCGATATCTGGAGCCCGCGCAAGCGAGCGGCACAGGAGGAGCTGGCCGGGCAGCTATTCGATTACCTGATGCGACTGCGTCCGCCCTTGGTGGATAGCGATACGGCGGGGGTGCTGTCTGACCGCCTGATGGATCAAGCGAGAGCCAGCCATGAACGGTTGATGCAGCTGTGAGCAATCAAACCCTCACCGTAAACGATCTGCAACTGACGCTACGCCGTAGCGCGCGGCGCAAGACGCTACAAATCACTGTCGAGCGTGACGGCGCACTTATCCTGTCTGCCCCGCCAGAGGTTGAGGAGCAAGCGCTACGGCAATTCGTAGAGGAAAAAAGCTTCTGGATTTACTCGCGTCTTGCCGAAAAGGAACGCCTGCAGCGCTCAATCCCCACCAAGGAATACGTCGACGGGGAGGGGTTTCTGTATTTGGGGCGAAGTTATCGCCTCAAACTGGTTGATGAGCAGGATGTGCCGCTGAAACTCTCTGCCGGTCGCTTCCGCCTGCTGCGTAGCGAACTGCCACGAGCCCGAGAACACTTCATCCGTTGGTACAGCGAACATGCCCGCAACTGGCTGGCCTTACGCGTCAAGAACCACCAAGCCCGCATGGACCTGATCCCCAGCGGTGTGCGTGTGCAGGATCTGGGCTATCGCTGGGGCTCCTGTGGCAAAGGCGCACAGCTCTACTTTCACTGGAAAACAATCCTGCTGCCTAAGCCCATTGCGGAATATGTGGTGGTGCATGAGATGGTGCACTTGCAAGAGCCACATCACACCCCAGAATTTTGGCTCCGCCTGGAGCGCGTCATGCCTGACTATGCACAGCGCAAGACATGGTTGGCAGAACATGGGATCGAAGTTGAAGGGGTCTGAATCTCTTCTCCTGCTCGTGACCTTTCGAACTCCCGACTTAAGATCGATCGCGTCACCACAAATCAGTTTGGGAATACATCTTACGCAGATCAGGCAGGCATCCACTGATACTGCAGACGCTCGATATCAGTAAGTCGCCGGCCCAGCCACACCAGTCACTATTTTAGGGTGAAGGTATAGGCGCACGACAACCAGGATCCGTACCTGCTTTAATACGCCCCGGCAACTGAACAGGAAGTTACTCATGCCCATCCCGGATTTTCAGAGCGTCATGCGACCGATACTGGCCACCGTCGCCGACAATACTCCGCTAGCCCTAAGCGAACTTCGCGAGCGCATCGCCAACGAGTTTCAGCTCAGCGAGGAGGAGCGCAGTGAACGCCTGCCTTCCGGCAAGCAAACGGTCATTAACAATCGAGTCGGTTGGGCGCGCACCTATCTGAATAAGGCGGGGTTGCTGAGCATTCCGGCAAAGGGACTGGTGCAAATCACCGAACGCGGTCGAGAGGCGCTGAACAGCGGGCCGGCACGTATTACTGTTAGGTGGCTCAAGCAATACCCTGAATTCGCCGCGTTCCATACGACCAGTCCCGCCGATGACCCAGCGTTAGCCTTGCAGAGCGAACCGGTCGAACAAGCTACTCCCGACGAGCAACTGGCCGCAGCGCACCAGGCGCTGACGCAATCATTGGCGGATGAACTGCTAGCCCTGGTGCGTGCAGCTTCACCAACTTTTTTCGAGCAACTGGTAGTCGATCTGATGATCGCCATGGGCTACGGCGGTTCACGCAAGGAAGCAGGGCGCGCGACGCAACAAACCAACGACGACGGCATCGACGGAATCATCAAAGAAGACAAGCTCGGCCTGGACGTCATCTACCTGCAAGCCAAGCGTTGGACCTACACCGTACACCGCCCGGAAATCGACAAGTTCATCGGTGCCCTCACCCGCCAACGCGCTCGCAAGGGTGTGTTCATTACTACTTCGGACTTCTCCAACGGAGCCCGTGAAGCCGCCTTGAGCCTGGATATCAAAGTGGTGTTGATCGATGGGTTGGAGCTGGCGCGGCTGATGGTCGAAAATAATCTCGGCTGCAACGTCAAACAGGTTTACGAAGTGAAGCAGCTGGATAGCGATTACTTCTTGGAGGACTGACCTGCACTTCAAGGCCCCAACAACAAGCGGACAGTTTTTCCTCTAGTTGAACGCATTAACGTTTAATGGAGCGTGTCCATTTTTTGTTCGGGCAGCCCAAATTTACTGTGGTCACCCCCAGAACTGGCCTCAGAGGTTTGAGCCTCCTTTAATGCTTAACATTGCTGATTTTTCTCCGTCCGTGACCACCATTTCTTATACGTTGAAGAACAATCAAGCGAAACCGTTACGCAAGAGGTTTGATGGCAATCTCCTCACCAGACCTCAGTATTTGAATAGGCCTCCTTGACCAGAAAAAATCATACAGCCGGACACCATTGGGGTCCGTTGTATAGCCCTTCGCGATTTTGAACCCCATTGACTCATAAAACGGCTGAAGTTTTTTCAGCTTGGATTTTTCGACAGCTACCTGTAGATATCCGTTAGGAGTCTGCATCTGAATCTGATCAACAATAAATCTTGCATAGCCTTTACCACGATATTCGGGAAACACATACAATCCCGAAATTATCACCCCGGGGTGATTGAGCTTCCGAATCAGTCCAAGGAGTACGATGGGATTCTGAGCAAAATCCATGTTCAGAATGTGGTCAACGCCATTCATCCTGCGTTCAACCAGAACCTCCCCTTTAAACTTCGGTAAAAAAGCTTGATAAGCCCTGTTAAAACTATCGTGCGCAGCAGGGAATTCTTTCAACCATCCTGAAGTTTCATGATTCTGTAGGTATAGCGCTTCAAAAAGCATAAACGTTCCTTGTTATTCAGCGATCAATAATTAATATATCAGCTCGTGGTGAAACCTTCCTATGCGAAAGGCTTGACGCATTTGCCTCAAGCACGCTGGAGCGAAATTTTTCAAACGCCTAAAACCCTAGTCACCCCAAAGGCTATTACAACAGCCCCATCAGTTTTTCATACCCATCAAAAATCTGGTACCTCCCGAGCCGAAAAAAGGTCCTGCTTAGCAAGACCTTTTTTCATACCTGGGGTACGCGCGCCCCCTTGTTACCTCACCTCAACAATATCCAAAGCCCGATTCGCCAACAGTTCACTCACCTCAATTACCTGCAAAATCCCCAACGCAAAATGCCGTCGTGATCCCTCAAGCCCAAACGCCAAATCACTGATCATGGCATTCGCCGAAGCCAGGTTTTCGCTGAGATTGGCAAGCAGACATTCCGAATCAACATCCGGCGCAATACGGAAGATGGTGTTGGTCTTGTCAGACGTTTCCTTCTCAGGCGTAGGGTTCAGATAGAAATCCAACGCCCGGGTGGCAGCGTCGTCGAGCTTCTTATTACGGCTCGATTGAACGCGGGATACAGGTTCGTCTGTAACTGGAGGGTTCGGTGTAATTTTGACCATAGCCTTAACTCTCTTTGGTGAGGCCACGACCCTCTCGCTGCTAAACGAGTGGGTGGCAGCTGTACGCGGGTTAGCAGACCGACGAGTTAAGAAATCGGCGCGCCCGAGGGCGCCCCACGCACAGCCACCATCAAGTGCAGGGATGGGGATACCTGACTGATGAAGCTTGATACGACTCAACTCGACGGGCTGCTAAACCCGATCACTGATGCTCAGTGACAGGACTCAAACTACCGACGCCCTCCAAGACGCACAAGCCGGCAGATTCTGGCGTAGTTGTAGGCAACGGCGCAAGGCGATGTCGGTCGTGGCTGGTCTCGTGGAGTCACGATAAACAGCGGGCCGGAATGTTGCTGATGCACCACTATCGCGAGCAAGCTCGCTCCCACAGAGGAGCTTGTGTACGTATGTCGCTGGGGAACGCATTCGCAACCGACTGCATCCTTGCAGCCAGTCGCGAAGAGGGTTACGACTCGTTATTCAATGGGCCTTGCGACCAACATCGCAATAAATCAGGCGGGATATCTCGACCATATCCACAACGGTTTTGTCATCGACCTCAAACCCGCTGCCTGAAACCCCTGTATTGCTATTACTTAAGCGTGACATCGAGCATCGGCGGGATGTACCCGTAGTCGTACTCGCCCACCACAAACGTCTGCTGCCCTTTTATTTTCATGCCCACCGTGGGTGCCTCAGTACCGCCCACACGAATCTGCGTGCCGGTTGCGTCGGTCGGTACGCTGTCGATGAAGGAGGTCACCAGGCCGTTTGGCATTACATAGTGCGAGTAGGTCTGGAATGGCTGGGAGGACGGGTTGCCCAGCACCAGGCCGGAACCGTTGAGCGGCACGTAGGGGCCGAACAGCGAGTCCGCGACGAAACCGTACACGCCGTCCGGCCCGGTCACACCGTCGGCATAGGTGAAGGTGTGGCTGATCGTGAACAGGTAGTACTTGCCATCCTGGAACACGAAGTGCGGGCGCTCGGTCTGGTCGTTGACGCCCACGGCCGTCAGCAGGGGCGGCAACATTTCCCAGTCGTCGCCGTCCGCGTCGCGGGCCACGGCGATGCCAACACAGGCGGTCTGGAAGCGCGAGTTGCCGACATCTTCATAACCCGGCGGTACGTCGCCGATTTCGGCCTCGCCCACTTTGTGCGAGCCGCGCTCACCGGCCACGTTGCCCTCGAACAGCATGTACAGCTTGCCATCTTTCGGGTCGCGGAAAGGCCATGGGTCGCGGAAACCCCAGAAGGCGTTTTGGGCTTCGGTCTGGTACATCTTGCCGTCGGCCTCGAACAGTGGCTTGACCTTCTCGAAGCCGACCATGCTGACACCATGTTCAGTGGTCACGACCCGACCGCGCACTTTGACGATGGTCGCGCCTGGGGTGACGGCGGTGTAATACAGGTCCACTTCACCTCGGTCGTTCAACAGAATCGGCGTGCCGGCCCATTCGCGAGCGGTCGGCGAAACGCCTTCGGCCATCACACGGCCGCCGAATTCCCAGTTCTTGCCGGTACGAGAAAACCAGTAGTACATCTTTGCCCGACCATGGCGATCGTTCCAATCGCGGAGGATGTCGTAGTTGCCGTCCTCATCAAGGTACGCCGGGTCGTTTGGATGACGATCGGCCGTCAGGGTGAAGATCACCGACCAGCCATCGACGGACGTCACGTTACCGTCCAAGTCGCGCAGGGGCATGGTGTCCCAGATGAACACGTCGTTGTTCAGTACCGGGAAATCCGCGCTGACCAGCGGCTGCGTGGTGGTGGGATCGTCCGCCCGGACTTTCAGCGCATCAGCGCGGGTCCAGAGGCTGGGTTGATGGGGGGTTACACCGAATTTTTCAGTGGTGGTTTTCATAAGGTAATACCTCGTCCATGAATGGATTCAAATAAATGATGCTTGAGAAATACTGGATGCGCATACAGTGAAGCCACCTTATAGAGGCTTATGCATGCGGGTCAAGCAAAAAATGCATTTGTGCATAATTTGGTTTTTTCTTGAGGCTGATACGTTTCAGCCTTGAGCGTTTGCAGAAGTTAGTTCGCGGAAAGATCGACGACGTTGCCGGCACGCTCGGTGCTTTGAGCCGCTGCTCAGTGGAAAGCTTGCGTAACTGGCAACAGGTGAAAGTAGTGCATAGAGGGATTGCTCGACTGAGCTTGGGCGTCGTGCGCAAAGCTCAACAAGGCGGGGAGTCAGCGGTTCTGAGGGTGACGGGTGTATCGCTATCGCGAGCAAGCTCGCTCCCACAGGGTGTGCGGTGGCTGTGTGGTTTGTGCAGAAAAGCATCAGGCAGGTGACCAAACCTGCCCGATGCCAACGACCTGACCTGTTATCCCAACGTATTCAAACAAACCACCTTCGGCTGGGTCATTTCCTCATACGCAAACCGCACCCCTTCCCTGCCCAAACTGCCGTACTTGGAACCGCCAAACGGCATCGCATCGAACCGAAAATCCGAAGAGTCGTTGATCATCACGCCGCCCGCCTCGATTCGCCGTGCAGCGCTCATCGCGGTGCTGAGGTCGTTGGTAAAGATCCCGGCGTGAAGGGCGTATTCAGGTTCGTTAGCCAACGCAATGGCGTCATCGAATGCGTCGAACGGCTGCAACACCAACACCGGGGCGAAGGCTTCATGGCGCCAGAGTCGGCTGGAATGATCGACATTTTCCAATACGGTGGCGGCGTAACAGGTGCCTTGGCGGCGGTGGCCGCAGAGTAAGGTGGCGCCTTGTTGCAGGGCTTCGTTCACCACCTGTTCGGCGTTCTGCGCGGCCTGCTGGGTGATCATCGGGCCGATGTCGGTGTGGGCGAGCAGTGGGTTGCCGACGACGAGGGCTTGGGCCTTTTGGACGAAGCGTTCGCGGAAGGCGGCGTAGATCGGAGCGTGGATGAGCAGGCGTTGGGTGCCGATGCAGTTTTGCCCGGCGGCCCAGAAAGCGCCGGAGAGGCAGCTGTCGACGGCGGCGTCGAGGTTGCAGTCGGCCATGACGATGACCGGGGCGTTGCCGCCGAGGTCCATGGCGAGTTTTTTCAGGCCGGCGGTGCGGGCGATTTGTTCGCCGGTGACGAAGCCGCCGGTGAAGGAGATCATCCGCACGTCGCGGGCGGCGACCAGGGCTTTGCCCAGTTCCGCGCCGCCGGTGGCGACGGTGACCACGGTTTCAGGCAGGCCGGCGGCGACCAGGTACGCGACCAGTTTGAGGGCCGACAACGGCGCCAGCTCCGACGGTTTGAGGATCACCGCGTTGCCGCCGGCAATGGCCGGGCCGAGTTTGTGGGCGACCAGGTTCAGCGGGTCGTTGTAGGGGGTGATGGCGACGATCAGGCCCAGGGGTTCGCGGGTGAACCAGCCCTGGCGCGATTCGGCGCCTTCGTAGGCGTCGAATGGCACGATTTCGCCGGCGTTGCGCTTGGCTTCTTCGGCGGAGAGCTTGAGGGTGTTGATGCAGCGTTTGACTTCTTTTTCCGCCTGCTTGAGGGTCTTGCCGGCTTCGTCGACGATCAGTCGGGCGAAGGCTTTGGCGTCGCGTTCGATGTTCAATGCCGCGTGTTCGAGGATGCTAGCGCGGCGATGACGGGGGAGCGCGGCGCAGGCTTTTACGCCGCTGCGTCCGGTCTCGAGCAGTTGCGGGACTTCCGAGGCGCACACGTCGGCGACGGTGCCGACGATGCTGCCATCAAATGGGTTGAGGACTTCAATGTGCGGTTCGACGACCGCCAGGGCCAGGCGCGATACGTTCACAGGTTGTGCTCCTGTTTGCGGGTTGCCGATTGGTGGATGTGAATGATGTCCGACAGCAGCGCGAAGGCGGTTTCGGTGCGGCCGGCGCCGGGGCCCGAGACGGTGACGGCGCCGAGCAGTTCCGAGGTGAACGACACGGCGTTGGTGGCGCCGCTGACGCTGGCCAGTGGGTGGTCGTTGCTCAGCAGGCGCGGTTCGACGCTGGCGCTGATGGAGCCGTCGGCCTGGCGCGTGGCGGCGCCGATGAGTTTCCAGCGGGCGCCGTCGTGGCGGGCTTTTTCGATGTCGGCGAGGCTGAGGGCGGAGATGCCGCGGCAGGTAACGTCGTTGACGGTGAGTTTGGCGTCCAGCAGTTCGTTGGCGAGGATGACGACTTTGAGGCGCACGTCATGGCCTTCGACATCCGCCGTTGGATCGGCTTCGGCGTAGCCCAATTCCTGGGCTTTTTTGACCGCTTCGGCAAATCCCGATCCGCCTTCCATGCAGGTGAGGACGAAGTTGGAGGTGCCGTTGAGGATGCCTTCGAAACCTGTGATCGAGCTGCCAGCCAGGGATTGTTTGGCGAGGCGAATGACGGGGGTGCCGCTCATGACCGAACCTTCGTATTCGAAGGCGACGTTGTTGCGCTGGGCCAGGGCTTTGAGTTCGGCGCCGTGCAGGGCGATGGGGCCTTTGTTGGTGGTGACCACGTGCTTGCCGCGCTCCAGGGCCCAGCGGCAGAACGAGGTGGCGGGCTCGCCGTCCACCGGGTTGGTGAAGGTGGCTTCGGCGATGATGTCGGCGCCGCAGTCTTTGATCACGGCTTCGTTGAGGGCGTCGACGGTGCCGCCGGGCAGTTGGGCCATGGCGCCTTGGGTGGCTGGCAGTTTGGCCAGCGATGCGGCGTCGAGGCCGTGGCGGTCCATCACCGAACCGAGGAACAGGTCGGTCACGCCGACGATTTTCAGGGTGAAGCCGAGGTCGGTTTTCCACTGCTGGTTGCGCTCGGCAATCAGCTGAGCCAATGCCCGGTTCACACCGCCGAAGCCGACTAGCGCCAGTTTGTATTCAGTCATTTTTGTTATGTCCTTGATCCGGGTGATGAGGTTGTTGGGATCTAGGTTAGGGAGGTGGGGTGGGCAGTGAAATATGCCAATTTGCTCTATTTTTTGGGCGTTTTGACCAGGGGGTGGGCAAAGCGGTAAGCATGCTTGTTCCACTGGCCCGGCACATTCCCCTGTGGGAGCGAGCTTGATCGCGATGGGGCCAGGTCAGGTACATCAGTTGCGGCTGGTGTACTACTATCGCGAGCAAGCTCGGTCCCACAGTTTTTTTCAGTGCTTGGTCTATCGGTGCTGGGCATGCACCTGCTTGGCTGATGCACCGCCGGCCGCTCTTGTGGCGAGGGAGCTTGCTCCCGTTGGGCTGCGCAGCAGCCCCTGGAGTTGGCCTCTGCGGTGGGTCAGGTAGATTGCGGTCAATCGGGTTGGGGCTGCTTCGCAGCCC
>NZ_JBAMDJ010000040.1:0-56240 GCF_036961705.1 Pseudomonas sp. 3JA | reverse complement strand
TCATCGCTGAGGACGGGGCGAATCTTAAGGGCGTATCGGAGGGCTGTCAAATTTATTTTCAACAAATTTGAAAATTTTTTGCCGGGATAACAATCACTTACCGACAAACCCCGGAAAACCGGGGTATGCCCTGCCTCATCGAGCGCTTACGCGATCGCGCCCAGCAGTTTTTCCCACTCCTTGTTTTCCTTCTTCGACACACCACCGAGCAGATCGATGGCCTGGCGCAGGCGGAAACGGGTCAGGTCCGGCCCGAGGATTTCCATCGCATCGAGCACCGACACCGAGCTGGCCTGGCCGGTAATGGCGGCGAACATCAGCGGCATGGCATCGCGCAGTTTCAACTCCAGCGATTCGACCACGGCCTGGATGGTCGCGGTGATGCTGTCCTTCTCCCACTGACGCAGGCTTTCGAGCTTCCACAGGATCAGTTGCATCAACTGGCGCACCTGGTCGCCCGAAAGCTTCTTGGATTCGAACAACTTCGCATCCGGCGTCACGCCGCCGGCGAAGAAGAAACCGGCCAGCGGGGCGATCTGACTGAAGGTCTCTACCCTGCCCTGCACATGAGGCGCGATCTTCATCATGTACTCAGGATTCAACGCCCACTTCTGCACACGCGCGGCGAACTCTTCCACCGGCAGGTCCCGCAGCCACTGGCCGTTGAGCCACGACAGTTTCTCGATGTCGAAGATCGGCCCACCCAGGGACACGCGCGACAGATCGAAATGCTCGACCATTTCCTGCAGCGAGAACTTCTCGCGCTCGTCCGGCATCGACCAGCCCATGCGTCCCAGGTAGTTGAGCATTGCCTCGGGCATGAAGCCCATGCGCTCGTAGAACGTCACCGAGGTCGGGTTCTTGCGCTTGGACAGCTTGCTCTTGTCCGGGTTACGCAGCAGCGGCATGTAGCACAGCTGTGGTTGCTCCCAGCCGAAGTATTCGTAGAGCAGGATCAGTTTCGGCGCCGACGGCAGCCATTCTTCACCGCGCAACACGTGGGTGATGCCCATCAAGTGATCGTCGACCACGTTGGCCAGGAAGTACGTCGGCAGGCCGTCGGTCTTCATCAGCACTTGCATGTCCATGCGATCCCACGGGATCTCGACATCGCCACGCAGCATGTCCGGCACCACGCAGACGCCTTCGGTTGGCACCTTCATGCGGATCACATGAGGCTCGCCAGCCGCCAGGCGACGAGCGACTTCTTCCTTGGACAGCAGCAGCGCCCGGCCGTCGTAGCGCGGGGTTTCGCCACGGGCCATTTGCTCGGCGCGCATCTGGTCCAGCTCTTCGGCGGTGCAGAAACACGGGAACGCATGCCCCATGTCCACCAGTTGCTGGCAATACTGCTGGTAGATGTCACCACGCTCGCTCTGGCGATACGGACCGTGCGGGCCGCCGACGTCCGGGCCTTCGCTCCAGTCGATCCCCAACCAGCGCAGGGCGTCGAAGATCTGCTGTTCGGACTCGCGGGTCGAACGCAACTGGTCGGTGTCCTCGATCCGCAGAATGAACTCGCCACCATGCTGCTTGGCAAAGCAATAGTTGAACAAAGCGATGTAGGCGGTGCCGACATGGGGATCGCCAGTGGGCGAAGGCGCGATGCGGGTGCGGACGGTGGTCATGGCATGTCTCGGAAAGAATATAAAAGCGAAGATCAAACAGGGGGCGAATGGTAACAGGCGATGGCGGGCGGGCTCCAGTGAGAGCGGGATTTGTGTCGCCAGTCGTCAGACCGAGTCGCCCCCTTCGCGAGCAAGCCCGCTCCCACAAAGGATCATTGGGCGACTCGATCGAACTGTGGGGGCGAGCTTGCTCGCGATGACGCCCTTAAGGTCGCCACACAACCTCAGACAACCAGCAAACGCTCGCGCAACTTGCCAATCTCATCGCGCAACTGCGCCGCCGCCTCGAACTCCAGGTCCCGGGCCAACTGGTACATCTTCTCTTCCAATTGACGGATGCGCTTGGTGATTTCGCTTGGCGAGCGCAGTTCGGCCTCGTAACGAGCGCTCTCTTCGGCGGCCTTGGCCATGCCCTTGCGCTTCTTGCTGCGCGAGCCGGGCACGGTGGCGCCCTCCATGATGTCGGCGACGTCCTTGAACACGCCCTTGGGGGTAATGCCGTTGGCCAGGTTGAAGGCGATCTGTTTGTCACGACGGCGCTCGGTCTCGCCAATGGCCCGCTCCATGGAGCCGGTGATGCGGTCGGCATACAGAATCGCCCGGCCATTGAGGTTACGTGCCGCGCGACCGATGGTCTGGATCAACGAACGCTCGGAACGCAGGAAACCTTCCTTGTCGGCGTCGAGAATCGCCACCAGCGACACTTCCGGCATGTCCAGGCCTTCGCGCAGCAGGTTGATCCCCACCAACACATCGAAAGTGCCCAGGCGCAGGTCGCGAATGATCTCGACCCGCTCCACCGTGTCGATGTCCGAGTGCAGGTAACGCACCCGCACGCCGTGGTCGGCCAGGTAATCGGTAAGGTCTTCGGCCATGCGCTTGGTCAGCGTGGTGACCAGCACTCGCTCCTCCAGCGCCACGCGCTTGGAGATTTCCGAGAGCAGGTCGTCCACCTGGGTCAGCGCCGGGCGCACCTCGACTTGCGGGTCCACCAGCCCGGTCGGTCGCACCACTTGCTCGACCACCCGCCCGGCATGCTCGGCTTCGTAGTTGCCAGGGGTGGCCGAGACAAAAATCGTCTGCGGGCTCACGCTTTCCCATTCATCGAAGCGCATCGGCCGGTTGTCCAGCGCCGAGGGCAGGCGGAAACCGTATTCCACCAGGGTTTCCTTGCGCGAACGGTCGCCTTTGTACATGGCGCCGACCTGGGGCACGCTGACGTGGGACTCGTCGATGACCAGCAGGGCATCGGCTGGCAGGTAGTCATACAAGGTGGGGGGTGGCGCGCCCGCCGGACGGCCCGACAGGTAGCGCGAATAGTTTTCGATGCCGTTGCAGTAGCCCAGCTCCAGGATCATCTCCAGGTCAAACCGGGTCCTCTGCTCCAGACGCTGGGCTTCCACCAGCTTGTTGTTCGAACGCAGGTATTCCAGGCGCTCCTGCAACTCGACCTTGATTCCTTCGATGGCGTCCAGCAGGGTTTCCCGGGGCGTCACATAGTGGCTCTTGGGATAGAACGTGAAGCGTGGCAACTTGCGGATCACTTCACCGGTCAGCGGGTCGAACGCCGAGAGGCTCTCCACTTCATCGTCGAACAACTCGATGCGAATCGCTTCCAGGTCCGATTCCGCCGGGTAGATGTCGATCACATCGCCACGCACCCGGAACGTCGCCCGGGCGAAATCCATGTCGTTGCGGGTGTACTGCAAGTCCGCCAGGCGCCGCAGCAAGGCGCGTTGGTCGAGTTTGTCGCCACGGTCTACGTGCAGCACCATCTTCAAGTAGGTTTCCGGGCTGCCCAGGCCGTAGATGCACGACACCGTGGTGACGATGATCGCGTCCTTGCGCTCGAGCAAGGCCTTGGTCGCCGACAGTCGCATCTGTTCGATGTGATCGTTGATCGAGGCATCCTTCTCGATGAAGGTGTCCGACGACGGCACGTAGGCCTCGGGTTGGTAGTAGTCGTAGTAGGAAACGAAGTATTCCACGGCGTTATTCGGGAAAAACGCTTTGAACTCGCCGTACAGCTGCGCCGCCAGGGTCTTGTTCGGCGCCAGTACCAGGGTCGGGCGCTGAATCTGGGCGATCACGTTGGCGATGCTGAAGGTCTTGCCCGAACCGGTCACACCGAGCAACGTCTGGTGCGCCAGCCCGGCCTCGATGCCTTCGACCATCTGGCGGATGGCTTCCGGCTGATCGCCGGCGGGCTGGAAGCGGGTGACTAGCTGGAATTCAGACATGACATAACCTCTGGATTCACCCCTGTCGGCCAGCCGACAGGAACGAGAAAGACCGAAACGACGGGTGTCGCCCGAGGAAAAAGCTGGGATGCACACAATGTGGAGGTGAATGCCTTCGCTTTCAAGACGAACGTCCTACACGCCTTGAAGACTTTGACGCGGCGAAAGGACTAACGGTCGAAAAAAATCGAAAAAACTTAGCCTGAAAGCCGAATCGCCTGTCGCCGTGCCGAGTGATGGCCTCTATACTAGCTCCCCGTTTGTGCACCGCTCTAGTGCATTCGGCTGGAGCGCCACACCTCCCCTCACTCTCCATTAGAGCCGCGCAATAATGAGCCTGTTTTCCGCTGTCGAATTGGCACCCCGCGACCCCATCCTGGGCCTCAACGAAGCTTTCAACGCCGACACCCGTACCAACAAGGTCAATCTGGGTGTAGGTGTTTACTGCAATGAAGAGGGGCGTATTCCACTCCTGCGCGCCGTTGTCGAGGCCGAGACGGCTCGCGTGGCTCAGCACGTTTCCCGTGGCTACTTGCCGATCGACGGCATTGCCGCCTACGACCAGGCCGTGCAGACCTTGCTGTTCGGCAAGGATTCGCCGCTGATCGCCTCCGGTCGCGTCATCACCACCCAGGCCGTGGGCGGCACCGGCGCACTGAAGATCGGTGCCGACTTCCTCAAGCAACTGCTGCCTGACGCCGTCGTCGCCATCAGCGACCCAAGCTGGGAAAACCACCGCGCCCTGTTCGAAACCGCTGGTTTCCCGGTGCAGAACTACCGCTACTACGACGCCGCCACCCACGACGTGAACCGCAGCGGCCTGCTGGAAGACCTCAACGCCCTGCCCGACCGCTCGATCGTTGTGCTGCACGCCTGCTGCCACAACCCGACCGGCGTGGACCTGAGCCCGGAAGACTGGAAAAACGTGCTGGCCGTGGTCAAGGCCAAGAACCACGTTCCGTTCCTGGACATGGCCTACCAGGGCTTTGGCGCCGGTATCGACGAAGACGCGGCGGCCGTGCGCCTGTTCGCCGAGTCGGGCCTGACCTTCTTTGCCTCCAGCTCGTTCTCCAAGTCGTTCTCCCTGTACGGCGAGCGCGTCGGCGCCCTGTCGATCGTCAGCGAATCGAAAGAAGAAAGTGCCCGCGTGCTGTCCCAGGTCAAGCGCGTGATCCGCACCAACTACTCCAACCCACCGACCCACGGCGCCAGCATCGTCGCCGCCGTGCTCAACAGCCCGGAACTGCGGGCCCAGTGGGAAGCCGAGCTGGCCGAAATGCGCCTGCGCATTCGCGGCATGCGCATCCAGATGGTGGACATGCTGGCCAAGGCCGCCCCGCACCACGACTTCAGCTTCGTCGCACGCCAGAGCGGGATGTTCTCCTACTCCGGCCTGACCGTTGAACAAGTGACGCGCCTGCGCAACGAGTTCGGCATCTATGCCCTGGACACCGGCCGCATCTGCGTGGCCGCGCTGAACCAGAACAACATCGATGCGGTGACCAAGGCCATCGTCCAGGTGATCTGAAGGTCTCTGTAATGAAGAACGGGAAGCCATGGCTTCCCGTTTTTTTTGAGCCCGCACACCGACCCGTGGCGAGGGAGCTTGCTCCCGCTGGGCTGCGAAGCGGCCCTAAAGCCAGCCACCGCGGTGTGTCAGACTGATTGGCTCAAGCATTTCCTGGGGCTGCTACGCAGCCCAGCGGGAGCAAGCTCCCTCGCCACAAAAAGCCTCCAGAACTACAACTCCGTCGCCCGCTGGCTCGCCGCATCGTCGTACACGACGTACAGCGACTCGGCCACCTGGCTCTTGATCGCCTTGGTACTTTCCAGCCCCAGGACAAAACCCTCGGCCTTGCCCCCGGCACGGTTCAATTCCTCAGCCGTGCTGGCCTGGGTGATGGCGTCGTACAGTTTCTCCGCGTGAGGCCCCACACCCTTGGGCAAGCTGATCTGGGCGGTACTCACAAGAGCACCTCGGCGCGGCGGGCACTGAGAAGAGGTAACAGGTGGTTCATGGCGCGTACCTTAATGTCGGCGAATGGCCGGCAGCGCATCCTGCCACTTCCGGGCGACCATGGTAGTCCTCTCCTGCCCTGACGGTAACTGCCAATCGTTGATTGACCGTCAAAGGGCACCAGGAATGCGCCGTCCGCCAATGGACGCTTGACTTCTCTTTTCCAATCAGTAACATACGCGCCATTCCGCGATAGCTCAGTTGGTAGAGCAAGTGACTGTTAATCACTGGGTCCCTGGTTCGAGTCCAGGTCGTGGAGCCAGATAGCAAGCAATCAAGCCCCTGAATCGAAAGGTTCAGGGGCTTTTTTGTGGGAAAAATTTAAGCGCAGCTGGTTGAAAAGACTTGCCGAGGTCGCTACAGGAACAATAATCCGGCGCCAAAAAGGCATTATGGTCTGAATCCTGCTTTCTTTTTTCCAACAACCCAAGCTGTCACGTGAGCGTCATGACAGGGCCGCAAACTGGCTCTGTCCGCCAACAACAGCTTCATAAAAACAAGGACGAAGGTATGCCCACACAAAACCCCCATCGCATCGTCGGCCTGTGCACCTCAAGCAAGGTGTACAACGTGCTGACCGAACTCAAGCAACTCGAAGGCCACCGCAGCGCCAAGTTCCTTTCCCTGTTGGCGGAAAACCTGGTGCGCAAGGGCCTGCTCAACGAGCAGGAAGTGGTGCACATGCTCGATCTGGTCGTCGATTGAGCGGCATCGATTCCTACTATTGAGCCGGTTGATTTTTCGTTACCCCCACTGAGTCGTAAGGTAACCCCCATCGATTGATGGAGGTGTCCCATGCCCAAGGTTCAAATCATGTCTGTCATTGGCAGCGCCGTCCCTGCCCCACTCCGCGAGCTCGGGTTGCTGGCCTGCTGGTATCTGGTGCAAGACGGCGTGACCATCAGCGGCCCGCTGACTTCACTGCCCGCCGCCCAGGCCCTGTCGCAACGCATCGGCCCGTACCTGCTGAGCGCCTAGGGCAACTGCACCCGCGGCGTGGTTTCGACGAACAGCGCCCAACTCGACATGAACAGCGCGGCGATCAGTGGCCCGATCACGAAGCCATTGAGGCCGAACACCGCCAGCCCGCCCAGTGTCGAGACCAGCACCATGTAGTCGGGCATCTTGGTGTCCTTGCCCACCAGGATCGGGCGCAGGAAATTGTCCACCAGGCCGATCACGAACACCCCGAACAGCGTCAGCACCACGCCCTGCCAGATCGCCCCCGAGAGCAGGAAATACACCGCCACCGGCGCCCAGACGAGGCCCGCCCCGACCGCTGGCAACAACGACAGGAACGCCATCAGCACCGCCCAGGGCAACACCGTCGGAATCCCCAGGACCCAGAAGATCAGCCCACCCAGCGCCCCCTGGCTGATGGCGACCAGCAGGTTGCCTTTCACCGTGGCGCGCACCACTCGATTGAACTTCAGCTGCAGGCGGCGCTTTTGGTGTTCCGCCAAGGGAATGGCCATGCGCACCTTGCGCACCAGCTCCGCGCCGTCGCGCAGAAAGAAGAACAGCAGGTAGATCATCACGAAGAAGCTGACCATGAACTGAAAGGTGCCCTGCCCGAAACTGAAGGCCTGGGTGGCGAAGAACTCGCTGCCCTGCATCGCGCTCCTGACGATCTTGTCGCGCAAGCCGTTCAGGTTGCCCAGGCCGAAGCGGTCCAGCAGGTGCTGAAAGTACGGCGGCAAGGCATCCTTGAAACGGGCCAGGTAATCGGCAATGTCCAGTTCTCCGCTTTCCAGGCTCTTGTACAGCGCCGCGCCTTCCTGGACCAACAACGTACTGATGATGATCACCGGCAAGATCGCGCTGACCACACAGATGCTCAACGTGAACAGCGACGTGACATTGCGGTGCCAGCCGAATTTCAACTGCAGGCGGCGCTGCATCGGCGCAAAGACGATGCCCAGAATCACCGCCCAGAACACCGCGCCGTAAAACGGCAGCAGAATCCAGATGAACGCGATGGTGACCAGCACCAGGAGCAGCATCTGGGCTTTGTTTTGCAGCATCTTTCGATTCATCAGCTTTCCATGTCCTAAGGCGGGATAAACATTAGTCCGCCAGGACTCGTGGGAGTGCCTTCTCGTTTGCGCCGTGCATTGATTCAGATCAATAAGGCCTGGCCGACCATGGGCTACCCTCGCCGCCTTTTGCGATCCGACGCCATCATGACCCTCGCCGCCCCCGAACTGCTGGCTCCCGCCGGTACCCTGAAAAACATGCGCTATGCCTTCGCCTACGGTGCCGATGCGGTGTATGCCGGCCAGCCGCGCTACAGCCTGCGGGTGCGCAACAACGAGTTCGACCATGCGAATCTGGCCTTGGGTATTGCCGAGGCCCAGGCCATGGGCAAGCGCTTCTACGTGGTGGTGAACATTGCCCCGCACAACGCCAAGCTGCGCACCTTCCTCAAAGACCTTGAACCGGTGATCGCCATGGCGCCGGACGCGCTGATCATGTCCGACCCGGGGCTGATCATGCTGGTGCGCCGGCACTTCCCCCAGATGCCGATTCACCTGTCGGTGCAGGCCAACACGGTGAACTGGGCGAGCGTCGAGTTCTGGCAGCAGCAGGGCTTGAGCCGGATCATCCTGTCCCGGGAACTGTCCCTGGAGGAAATCGCCGAGATCCGCGAGCAGGTGCCGGCCATGGAACTGGAAGTGTTCGTCCACGGAGCGCTGTGCATGGCTTATTCCGGGCGCTGCCTGCTGTCCGGCTATTTAAACAAGCGCGACGCCAACCAGGGCAGTTGCACCAATGCCTGTCGCTGGAAATATGCGGCACAACCGGCGGTGGAAAATGCCGTGGGCGACATTGTGCAGAGCTATCAGCCCGAGCCGACCCTGGGCCTCGGCGCGCCCACCGACCAAGTGTTTTTGCTCCAGGAAGCCAACCGCCCGGAAGAATCCATGCCGGCCTTCGAGGACGAACACGGCACCTACATCATGAATGCCAAGGACCTGCGCGCCGTACAACACGTCGAGCGCCTGGCGCGCATGGGCGTGCATTCGCTGAAGATCGAAGGCCGGACCAAGTCGCACTTCTATTGCGCGCGCACCACCCAGGTGTATCGCCGGGCCATCGATGACGCGATGGCCGGTCGGGAATTCGATCGTGGCCTGATGACCGACCTGGAGTCCCTGGCCCAGCGCGGTTACACCGAAGGTTTTCTCAGGCGCCACGTGCACGACGAATACCAGAACTACCAGAACGGCAGCTCGGTGTCGGAGCGCCAGCAGTTCGTCGGTGAACTGACCGGCGCACGGCGCGAGCGCCTGGCCGAAGTGCGGGTGAAGAACCGCTTTGGCCTGGGGGATCACATGGAACTGATGACCCCCAAGGGCAATTTCCACTTCGACCTGCATCAGTTGCAGAATGCCAAAGGCCAGGGCATCGAGGTGGCACCGGGGGATGGACACGTGGTGTACCTGCCCATCCCGGATGCGGTGGACCTGCGGTTTGGGTTGTTGATGCGCGATGTGCGCGAGTTGCCTGCCTGATTATGGCAATGTGGCAATGTGGCAATGTGGCGAGGGAGCTTGCTCCCGCTGGGCTGCGGAGCAGCCCCAAAAAGGTGATCAGCCCGTTACACCGAGGTGCCTGGCTCCAGGGTTGCTTCGCAACCCAGCGGGAGCAAGCTCCCTCGCCACTTACCCGGCAGGAACTGCCGAAGGCTGCGATCCTTCTTTCTCGATAAGACCCGGTTGCCCGGGTGAAAACATCTGGATCGAGAGCAAAAGATCGCAGCCTTCGGCAGCTCCTGCTGCGATGGGATCAGATCCGGAACTGCCCCACCAGCTTGCCCAGGCGCTGGCCCAGGTCGGCCAGGCTGCGGGAGGTCTGGGCGCCGAGTTGGGTTTCGTCGGCGACGCTGTCCACGGCCACGGCGATCTGATGCACGCTGCGGTTGATTTCCTCGGCCACCGCGGTCTGTTCTTCGGCAGCGCTGGCGATCTGGGCGTTCATCGAGTTGATGGTGCCGATCAGTTGCGCCATGGTGTCCAGGGAGGCGCCCGCCTCGTTGGCCCGTTCCGAGGTGCCGTCGCCGGCCTCACTGGAACGGCGCATCGCTTCCACCGCCGCGTGGGTGCCTGATTGCAGGCGATCGATCATGCCCTGGATTTCCTGGGTGCTCTGCTGGGTCCGGCTGGCCAGGGCCCGTACTTCATCGGCCACCACGGCAAACCCACGCCCTGCCTCGCCAGCACGCGCAGCCTCGATGGCGGCGTTGAGGGCCAGCAGGTTGGTCTGCTCGGCAATCGAACGAATCACTCCGAGCACGCTGACGATCGAGGCCACGTCCTGCTGCAGGCTGTCCAGGGACACGCCGCTGCTGCGGATATCGTTCACCAACGCATGAATCTGCTGGATGCTGCCGGCCACCACACGCTTGGCCGATTGTCCTTCCTCGTCGGTCTGCTGGGCCGCGACGGCGGCACCCTGGGCGCTGCGGGCGACTTCCTGGGCCGCCGAGGACATCTCGTTGATCGCCGTGGCGACCTGATCAGTTTCGTGGCGCTGGCGTTCCATGGCCTGCTCGGAGCGCTGGGCCTGCTCGGAGACTTGCGTCACCAGCCCGGTCAGTTGCGAGGTCATGTCGGTGATCTGCCGCACCAGGCCGTGGATCTTGTCGACGAAGCGGTTGAACGAACCGGCCAGTTGGCCGAGCTCGTCCTGGCTGGTGATGGTCAGCCGACGGGTCAGGTCGCCCTCGCCCGCGGCGATGTCGTCGAGGTTGTCTTTCATCAGGTGCAGGGGACGCAGGATCGCATTGGCCAGCAACAGGCCCACGACCGCGATCACCAGCAACACCACGGCGGCGATCCCGACAATGCTCAATATCACGCCTTGTACACGATCGTGGACCTTGGCTTCCACCAGGGCCACCTGGGCCTCGATGCCGTCCAGGTTGACCGAGCTACCGACTGCCAGGTCCCACTTGGACAGGTACTCGGTGTAGCCGAGCTTGGGCACCAAGTCCTGGCTGCCGGGCAGTGGCGAGCTGTATTCCAGATAATGCGTTCCGTCCTTGGCGACTTTCACCAGGTCGCGGTTGACGTAGACACCGTTCGGGTCGCGGTTGTCCTTGAAACTCTTGCCAACGCCATCGGGGCTGTTGGCCTTGAACAGACGAATGGTCTCGGAGTCGTAGCCGAAGAAATAGCCGTCCTTGCCGTAGCTGATGTTCGACAGCAGCTTGATCGCCTGGGCACGCGCTTCATTATCGCCAGGCGCAGCGGCATCGTAGAGCGGCTTGATGGCGGTCAGGCCCACTGCCACATAGTTCTGCAGCGTGGCCTTGGCCTCGCTGAGCAGGCGTTCGCGGGTCTGCTGGACCTCTTTGCTAGCTTGCTCCTTCAAGATGAAAGCCGTGGTCAGGCTGATGATCACGGCGGACAGCAATACCGGCAGTATCGCAAGGGACAGGACTTTAGCCTTCAGGCTCAGGCGCATGCTGTTCACTCTTGTAGGTGTTATTGGCGTGGTTAGCTGTATTAACGGCACCGCACGGCAAAACTGTAGGACAGGTTTAACCGGCTATCGCGTACAGGCAGCAACTTCTTCGCGGGATTCAAAGGCCTCATCGCGAGCAAGCCCGCTCCCACAAGGGATCGCTGGTGCACACATATTCTGTGTTCATTGCGGATCCAGTGTGGGAGCGGGCTTGCTCGCGAAGGATGCGACTCGGTCCTTGAGCCCTGTTGAATCAGCCTTACAACACCATCGCCGCCACCCAACCAAACACCAGCAGCGGCAGGTTGTAGTGGATGAAGGTCGGGACCACGGTGTCCCAGATGTGATGGTGCTGGCCGTCGATGTTCAGGCCGGAGGTCGGACCCAGGGTCGAGTCCGAGGCGGGCGAGCCAGCATCGCCCAGGGCGCCGGCGGTGCCGACGATGCAGACGATCGCCAGCGGGCTAAAGCCCAGTTGCAGGCACAGTGGCACGAAAATCGTCGCCAGGATCGGCACCGTGGAAAACGACGAGCCGATGCCCATGGTCACCAGCAGCCCCACCAGCAACATCATCAGCGCGCCAATGCCCTTGTTGTGGCCGATCCAGGCCGCCGAAGACTCCACCAGGCTCTGGACTTCGTCGGTGGCCTTCATCACTTCGGCGAAGCCTGAGGCCGCGATCATGATGAAGCCGATCATCGCCATCATCTTCATGCCTTCGGTGAACAGGTCGTCAGTCTCGCGCCAGCGCACCACCCCCGACAGCGAGAAAATCAGGAACCCGACCAGGGCGCCGATGATCATCGAGTCCACCAGCAGTTGCACCGCAAACGCCGCCGCCACCGCAAAACCGGCCACCATCAGGCTCAGTGGGTTGTAGCGCACGGCCACTTGCTCGACCCGGGCGATTTTCTTCAGGTCATAGACGCGCTTCTTGCGGTAGGAAAACAACGACAACAGCAGACCAAACACCATGCCCAGCGCCGGGATGCCCATGGCATGGGTGACGTTGATGCCGCTGACGTCCACACCGCTGCGGGCGATGTTGGCCAGGAGGATTTCGTTGAGGAAGATATTGCCGAAACCAACCGGCAGGAACATGTAGGGCGTGATCAAGCCGAAGGTCATGACGCAGGCGATCAACCGGCGGTCCAGCTGCAACTTGGTCAGCACATAGAGCAGCGGCGGCACCAGCAGCGGAATGAAAGCGATATGAATCGGCAAAATGTTCTGGGAGGCGACCGCGACCGTTCCCAGCAAACCGATCAGCACCCATTTGACGCCCCTGCCGCCGGCAGTGTCCTGGCGATCCACCAGGGCCAGGGCTTTGTCCGCCAGGGCGTGGGCCATGCCGGACTTGGCAATCGCCACGGCGAAAGCGCCGAGCAAGGCGTAGGACAGCGCCACCGTCGCACCGCCACCCAGGCCGGCATTGAACGCCTTGAGCGTCGCCTCGATCCCCAGGCCACCCGTTAGGCCACCCACCAACGCACCGATAATCAGCGCGATCACCACATGCACGCGGGCCAGGCTGAGCACCAGCATGACGCCAACCGCGGCAATTACTGCATTTATCATCATTACCTCAAAGCACAGCGATGGAAAGCCACCGGACAAAAAGGTCGCGACTTTGCAGCAAGCGGCGGCAAGCTGCAAGGGCCGTGGGGCGGGTTTTCAAATCTCGCAATATTGACTACCACCGCCGCCCCACCCTAGTGGGAGCGAGCTTGCTCGCGATAGCGATCTTTCGGTAGCTATCCATGTGGCTGAACTGACGCCATCGCGAGCAAGCTCGCTCCCACAGGAGGGCGGCGCCATGCGATAGAGGTCAGCGCTTGGGCAACTCAATCACGACCTTCAATCCACCCCACTCGCTGTCGTCCAACGCCAGCAGGCCGCCCCAGGTGTCGACGATGTCCCGCACGATGCCCAGGCCCAGGCCGTGTCCATCGGTCTGTTCATCCAGCCGCGTGCCGCGGCTGAACACCTGGTCGCGGCGATCCCTGGGGATGCCCGGGCCGTCGTCTTCCACGGCCAGACTGAATCCGTCGGCTGTCTCGGTCATGGTCAGGCGCACTTCGGCGTCGGCCCATTTGCAGGCGTTGTCCAGCAGGTTGCCCAACAATTCCAGCAGGTCTTCACGATCCCAGGGCAGGTGCAGGCCCGGCGGGGCGGCGTAGCTCAGGCGCAGGTGTTCGCCGTGGATCATGTTCAGTGTGGCGAGCAATCCCGGCAGCTCGGCATCGCAGTCCAGGTGCGCGCCGGGCAAGGCATCGCCGGACAAGCGGGCGCGGTTGAGTTCCCGGTTCAGGCGCTGGCGGACCTGCTCCAGTTGATCGAGCAGCAGCTTGCGCAACTCGGGATACGGATCGAGCTTCTCGTTCGAAGCCAGGCTTTGCAGCACCGCCAGCGGGGTCTTCAAGGCATGGCCGAGGTTGCCCAGGGCGTTGCGTGAACGCTTGAGGCTGTCCTCGGTGTGAGCCAGCAGATGGTTGATTTGCGCCACCAGCGGTTCCAGCTCCCGTGGCACCTGTTCGTCGAGTTGCGAACGCTGCCCACGCTGCAACTGGGCAATCTGCTCCCGCGCCCGGTCCAGCGGACGCAAGGCGCGGCGCACGGTGATGCGTTGCAGCAACAGAATCAACAGCAACCCCGCCAACCCGAGCCCCAGGCCGATCTGCTGCATTCGGCGGAAGCTGTCACGCACCGGCGTGTAATCCTGGGCCACGCTGATGGAGATCGCCTGGCCCAGCCGTCGATAGTCGGTGCGTAGCACCAGCAGCTTCTGGCCCTCAGGCCCCAGTTGCAGGTTGCTGTGCAGGCCCGGGTGATCGAGCCGGGGCAATTCCTGGTCCCACAGGGAGCGGGAGCGCCAGTGCACATCGGCAAAGTCGATACGGAAATAATGCCCGGAAAACGGCCGCTGATAGGCCGGCGACAAGCGTCGTTCATCCAGTTGCAGCCCCTGCGGGCCGCGCACCAGGGCCACCAGCAGGTTTTCGCTGTCGTTGCGCAGCCCGGCTTCCAGGTAACGCTGCAAGCCCAGCTCGAACAACCACAGGCTGGTCTGTGCCAGAACCAGGCCGACCACCACCATCACACCGATCAACCCCAGGCTCAGGCGCCGCTGGATGGATCTCACTGCGCCTGCCCGCCGAACAGGTAACCCTGGCCGCGACGGGTTTCGATCACGCTGCGGCCCAGCTTGCGCCGCAGGTGATTGACGTGGACTTCAAGCACGTTGGAATCGCGCTCGGTCTCACCGTCATACAGGTGTTCGGCGAGATGGCTTTTGGAAAGGATCTGCTCGGGATGCAGCATGAAATAGCGCAACAGGCGGAACTCGGCGGCCGTGAGCTGGATGTCGGTGCCGTCGCGGACCACGCACTGGCGACTCTCATCCAGGTGCAACCCGGCCGACTTCAGCGTCGGCTGGTTGACCTGGCCGTGGGAACGGCGCAGCAACGCCTGGATCCGCAACTGCAGCTCTTCAGGATGAAAAGGTTTGGTCAGGTAATCGTCGGCCCCGGCCTTGAGGCCTTCGATGCGCTCGGCCCAGGAACCGCGCGCGGTAAGGATCAACACTGGCGTGCTCAAGCCACCGGCACGCCATTGGGCGAGCACCTCAAGCCCCGGCACGCCCGGCAGGCCGAGATCGAGGATGATCAGGTCGTAGGGTTCGCTGCTGCCCTGGTACACCGCGTCGCGACCATCGGCGAGCCAGTCGACGGCGTAGCCCTGGCGTGCAAGCCCGGCCATCAGTTCATCAGCCAGGGGCACGTGATCTTCCACCAGAAGCAGGCGCATCAGTCTTCCTTATCTTTGAGTAAGCGGCCGGTCGCGGCCTCCAGGTCCAATTCGCGCACGACGCCGTCGGTGTCCAGCAACTCGACCTCATAAATATAGACGCCGTGTTTCTCCTCCAGCTCGGCTTCCAGCAGTTTGGCGCCCGGGTGCAGGTCCAGCGCCTGTTGCAGCAGTTGCTCCAGCGGCAAGATCACACCCTGCTGGCGCAGTTGCAGGGCCTCGTCCTGATCCAGGTCCCGGGCCACGGCCAGCGAACAAAACGCCAGCAGCGCCAGCGCCCATCGATTATGGGCGCGCAGATTAAGCTTCATTACGTATCCTGATGATTCTTGAGCACCTTGCCGTTGGTGGCGTCCAATTCCAGATCCCACTCAATGCCCTTCGTATCACGCAAATCCACCTGGTAAATGTACTTGCCGTACTCTTCGTCCAGCTCGGTATCGGTCAAGGTGGCGCCAGGGTGTTCGGCCAGGGCAGCGGCGTTGAGTTTTTCAAAGGACAGGATGGTACCAGCGTCTTGCAGTTTGCGGGCTTCGTCCGTGTCCAGGTCTCGTGCGTGAACCAGGCTGGTTCCCAGTGCCATCAGGGTCGCGATAAAAAAGGCAGTCAGGCGGTTCATGGGGTATCTCCTTCTTATAATCTTTACCGGGGGGACTGTATCGAGGTGAACTTAACTGAAACTGAATGGCCATCATGGGACCCACATCAATAACAAGGTTTTGTGTCGTTATAATCAGCCGCTTACCCGCATTCGAGACCGGTATGACCGCCATCCACATCAAGTTTCCCGCCCTCACCCTCAAGGCCGGCCCCCGTGCGTTCGCGCGGATTCGCCAGGCCGGCTTGAACGCCGCCGACGTCGGCATCCTGCCGGGCGCTGCCGGTGGTCCCAAGGCCCTGGGCATCCAGGGGCTGGACTTGGCGCTGTTCGACGAATGGCTGCCTGCCGCGCCCCGGGAGCGCTCGCTGATCGGGGCCTCGGTGGGTGCCTGGCGCTTCGCCAGCGCCTGCCTGCCGGATGCCGCCGAGGGCATCCGGCGCCTGGGCACCTTGTACAACGAACAAAGCTTTGCCAAAGGCGTGACCATGGCCGGGGTCAGCCAAAGCTCGCAACGCATGCTCGATGATTTGCTCGACGGCCGCGATGCGTCGATCCTCGATAACCCGCGATACCGGCTCAACATCATGGTGGTCAAGAGCCACGGCCTGCTGGCCCAGGATCATCGCGGCCGACTGGGCCTGGGCTTGTCGTCGGTGATCGCCGACAACCTGCGAGGTCGGGCGCGGCTGTCGCGGCATTTCGAACGGCTGATCATCCATGACCCGCGCCTGGCCCCGCCCCTGCATCCGTTGAATGACTTTCCGTCACGTTTCGTTCCGCTGGCGGCCGGCAACCTGCGCCAGGCCCTGCTGGCCTCGGGCTCGATCCCGATGGTGATGGAAGGCGTGCGCGACCTGCCGGGCGCCGGTGCCGGTACCTACCGCGACGGCGGTCTGCTGGACTACCACCTCGACCTGCCCTACAGCGGCGAGGACATCGTGCTCTACCCGCATTTCACCGACCGGGTCATCCCCGGCTGGTTCGACAAGGGCCTGCCGTGGCGCCGGGGCAACGTCGACCGCCTGCAAGACGTGCTGCTGCTGGCACCGTCCCGTGAATACCTGGCGCGCCTGCCCTACGGCAAACTGCCGGACCGCAACGACTTCAAGCGCTTCATGGGCGATGACCCGAGCCGCCGCAAGTACTGGCGCACGGCGATGGACGAGAGCCGCCGGCTCGGTGACGAGTTCCTGGAGCTGACGGCCAACGGTGGCTTGGGCGAGCGTTTGCTGACCCTTTAGTCAGCACGGTCGCGCACCGCCGTTATCAAACTGATAAACTGCGCCGCCTGCCTTGCGCACCGATATCTAAAGAGCCCGAACCTGTGGAAATTTTCAAAGAGTTTACCTTCGAATCCGCCCACCGCCTGCCCCACGTGCCGGACGGCCACAAGTGCGGCCGCCTTCACGGCCACTCGTTCAAAGTGGCGATCCACCTGAGCGGCGACATCGATCCACACACGGGCTGGATTCGCGACTTCTCGGAAATCAAGGCGATCTTCAAGCCGCTCTACGAGCGCCTGGACCACAACTACCTCAACGACATTCCTGGCCTGGAAAACCCCACCAGCGAAGTCCTGGCCAAGTGGATCTGGAATGAATTGAAGCCATTGCTGCCGGAACTCAGCGCCATCCGCATCCATGAGACCTGCACCAGCGGTTGCATCTACCACGGCGAATAACCCTCTCCTTGTGGCAAGGGAGTTTCCTGTGGCGAGGGAGCTTGCTCCCGCTGGGCTGCGCAGCAGCCCCAAAAGCAGCGACTCGACTCAACCTGATACACCGCAATCTCAGGCTTGAGGACCGCTTCGCGCCCCAGCGGGAGCAAGCTCCCTCGCCACAAGGGTGTCTCCCCAGCTCAATGGCATTGGCCTATGCTCTAGCCCCTGAGCCATTTTCTGGGGAGTATCGATCATGACCCACTGGACGCTGGATCAAACATACGACTTCAACGGGCACTGCATCCGCTACGCCATCCACGGCGATGGCCCGCCGTTGGTGTTTGTCCACGGCACTCCTTTCTCTTCCTACGTGTGGCACCGGATCGCCCCGCTGTTCTTCGCCACCCACCGGGTGCATTACTTCGACCTGCTGGGGTATGGCCAATCCGCGCAACCCGATGCCGACGTGTCCCTCGGCGTGCAAAACCTGTTGTTCGCACAATTGCTGGAGCATTGGCGCCTGGATTGCCCGGACGTGGTGGCCCATGACTTTGGCGGTGCCACGGCCCTACGCACGCACCTGCTAAACGGCAAGGATTACCGCAGCCTGACCCTGATCGACCCCGTGGCGCTGTCACCCTGGGGTTCGCCCTTTGTGCAGCATGTCCGCCAGCATGAAGCGGCCTTCAGCGGCCTGCCCGACTACATTCAGCGGGCCATCGTGCCGACCTATGTCCGTGGCGCGATCAAACGGGACATCCCGGACGCGGAACTGGCGCCCTACGTGCAGCCGTGGCTTGGCGAGCCGGGCCAGGCGGCGTTCTACCGGCAGATCGCGCAGATGGACGAACGCTACACCCGTGAAGCCGAGGGGCTGTATCCGAACGTGCGCTGCCCGACCCAGATCCTGTGGGGCGAGGATGATCAGTGGATTCCCATCGAGCGCGGCCGGGCCCTGCAACGGATGATCCCAGGGGCACAATTTCATCCCATTCCAAATGCCGGGCACCTGGTCCAGGAAGACGCGCCGGAGGCCATCGTCGCGGCGGTGTTGCGGTTCCTGCCATTGCATCTTGGTCCCTGAAGAAACCGCATCCCCTTGTGGGACCGAGCAAGCCCGCTCCCACAGGGGATTTCCTGCGAGTGAGATCCGTGTTCCAACTTGAATCACTCTTGCACCGCTTTTGGTCCCTGCGCCCACCCAATCCCCAGGATTGTCTATAAATAACCTCGCGATCACTCGCTTGGCACGGGCGCTGCACGTTTGCGATATCTCTCATCCGCAAGGACCGCCACATGACTCAGAACGATCCGGGCAATGACTATCCCTTGAGCGAAGTCCCGATGCACGCTCGCAAGGGCCTGGCCTCCACGGCCATGGTGCTGCTGGGTTTCACCTTTTTCACCGCCACCATGTTTGCCGGCGGCAAGCTGGGGGTAGCGTTCGGTTTTGCCGAAATGCTCACGGTCATCGTCATCGGCAATCTGCTGCTGGGCCTCTACGCCGCCGGCCTGGGCTATATCGCCTTCAAGAGCGGGCTCAATTCGGTGTTGATGGGGCGTTTCTGTTTCGGCGAGGTAGGCAGCAAGCTCAGTGACTTGATCCTGGGGTTCACCCAGATCGGCTGGTACGCCTGGGGCACGGCGACTGCCGCGGTGGTGCTGGGCAAGTATTTCGAGTTGAGCGAGAGCACCGTGCTCGGGTTGATGGTGCTGTTCGGCCTGGGGTTCTGCGCCACGGCCTACATTGGTTATCGCGGCTTGGAAATCCTCTCCTACATTGCCGTGCCGGCCATGATGTTGCTGCTGATGCTGTCGATGTGGGTCGCGACGGTGAAGGTCGGCGGCTTCGAAGGTTTGTTGGCGGTGGTGCCGACGGGCAGCCTCGACTGGTCCACCGCCATCACGTTGGTGTTCGGCACCTTCGTCAGCGGCGCGACCCAGGCCACCAATTGGACGCGGTTCTCCCGCTCGGCGAAGGTCGCGGTGCTGGCGAGCCTGATCGGCTTCTTCCTGGGTAACGGCCTGATGGTGCTGATCGGCGCCTACGGAGCCATCGTCTATCAACAACCGGACGTGGTCGAAGTGTTGCTGCTGCAGGGCTTCGCCATGGCGGCGATGGCGATGTTGCTGCTCAACATCTGGAGCACTCAGGACAACACCATCTACAACTTCGCCGTGGCCGGTTGCAACCTGCTGCGCACCCGTCGGCGCAAGACCGTAACCCTCGGCGGCGCGGTGATCGGCACGTTGCTGGCGCTGCTGGGCATGTACGATCTGCTGGTGCCCTACCTGATCCTGCTGGGCACCGTCATCCCCCCCATCGGCGGGGTCATCATGGCCGATTTCTTCTTCCGCTGGCGTGGTCGTTATCCGCGCCTGGCCGAGGCGCAACTGCCGGCGTTCAACTGGCCCGGGCTGTTGGCCTATGGGGTTGGCACCGTCGCGGCGTTCAATTCACCCTGGGTCGCGCCGCTGGTAGGAATCGCTGCAGGCGCGCTAACGTATGTGCTATTGATCAGCGTAATGGGTACTCGCACCGCTGATGCGTCCCTACAAAACCTCTAAAGGATTCGCCTGATGCACATCATCAACGCCCGTCTGCGTAACCGTGAAGGCTTGCATGAACTGCACCTGGAAAACGGCTTGATCGCCAACATCGCCCGCCAGACCGAGGCACCCAGCCTCGGCCCGGAAGACCTCGATGCCGGCGGCAACCTGGTGGTCCCGCCCTTCGTCGAACCACACATCCACCTGGACGCCACGCTCACCGCCGGTGAACCGCGCTGGAACATGAGCGGCACGCTGTTCGAAGGCATCGAGTGCTGGGGCGAACGCAAGGCCACCATCACCGAGGAAGACACCAAGACCCGCGCCAAGAAAACCATCCAGGCCCTCGCCGCCCATGGCATCCAGCATGTGCGTACCCACGTCGACGTGACCGACCCCGAGCTCACGGCACTCAAGGCCCTGCTGCAAGTGCGCGAGGAAAGCCGTCACCTGATCGACATGCAGATCGTCGCGTTTCCCCAGGAAGGCATCGAGTCCTATCGCAACGGCCGCGAGCTCATGGAAGAAGCGATCCGCATGGGCGCCGACGTGGTGGGCGGCATTCCCCACTTCGAGTACACCCGCGACCAGGGCGTCAGCTCGGTGAAATTCCTCATGGACCTGGCCGAGCGCACCGGCTGCCTGGTGGATGTGCATTGCGACGAAACCGATGACCCGCACTCACGTTTCCTCGAAGTGCTCGCTGAAGAAGCCCGCAGCCGCGACATGGGCGCGCGTGTCACCGCCAGCCACACCACGGCCATGGGCTCCTACGACAACGCCTACTGCGCCAAGCTGTTCCGCCTGCTCGGGCATTCGGGCATCAGCTTTGTCTCGTGCCCGACCGAAAGCATTCACCTGCAAGGGCGCTTCGATAATTTCCCCAAACGCCGCGGTGTCACCCGGGTCAATGAACTGCTTGAGGCCGGGATGAATGTGTGCTTCGGCCAGGACTCCATCGTCGACCCGTGGTACCCGCTGGGCAACGGCAATATCTTGCGAGTCCTCGAAGCCGGCCTGCACATCTGCCACATGCTCGGCTACCGCAACCTGCAAAGCGCCCTCGACCTGGTCACCGACAACAGCGCCAAGGCCATGGCCCTGGGCGAGCGCTACGGCCTGGAACCCGGGCGTCCGGCTAACCTGCTGATCCTGTCGGCGGACAGTGACTACGAAGTGATCCGCAGCCAGGGCTTGCCGCTCTATTCGATTCGCAACGGTGAGGTGCTGATGAAGCGGCAGATGCCGGTGGTGGAGTTTGCGCAGCAGCCAGGCTGATTTCCCTGCGGGAGCGGGCGTGCTCGCGATGACGGTCTATCCGTTGATATGGATGTGACTGATTCGCCGCTATCGCGAGCAAGCTCGCTCCTACAGGGGATCTTCAGTGGATAGAAATGTTGTATCCGACACAGATCCATTGTGAGAGCGAGCTTGCTCGCGATAGCGGCATCGACCACGCCACAAACCTTCAGAAAGCTCTAGGGCACAGACCGCGCCGTCCCAAACAACCTGACCCGCGCCAACTCACCCGCCTCTTCTTCCAGCAAAATCGGCGCAGTCCCCCCTGGCATCATCACACTCACCGGCCCTGCCTTCACCCACCCTGCCCGCCACGCCGCGCAGGCCACGGCGCTGGCGCTGGTGCCCGAGGATGCGGTGGGACCTTCGCCCCGCTCGAACACCCGGGCGGCGATTCGCCCTTCGGCTTCGAGCCAGGCCCATTGCAGGTTCACCCCCATAGGGCACGGCAATCCAGCCCCACCCGGCGGAGCATAGGCGATGCGGGTCAGGCTCTGGCACAGCGCCGGCGCACGCATCTGCGGATTACTCGGCAGCGCCTCGGCACTGTCCACCAGCGTCACGCAATGCGGGTTGCCAATGTTCACGAACTGGCTGTTGCCCCACGCCGGGTTCAACCGTTCAAGCGCCGCCACACGGCTGACATCGCACTGGTTGAACATCACACGCTCGACGTCCTGGGCACCGACGGCGCCGGGCCCGAACAGCGGTTTGCCCAGGTCCAGCCAGAAGCCTTGGGCGCCTTCGAATTCAGCAGCGCGAACCGAGGTTTGCAGCGGTGACAAACCGTCGGGTTTATCGTGATGGACCTGCAGCAAGCAATCACCAGGCCCCACCATCAAGCCTTGCTCTTGCAAGGCCTGGGAGAAAATCGTCAAGCCGTTGCCACTGCGCTCGGCCAGGGTGCCGTCGGTATTGACGATCAACAGATCAAAGGGCGGTTCGTTCTGGAACGGGCCGATCAGCAAACCGTCACTGCGATGAGCCTTGGCATCCGGCGGAGCTTCGCCCGGCGCCCAGGCGCAGAACGCGTGCACGGCAGCCGTTGCCCAAGACTCGCGTGTCTGCGCGGCCTGGGCAGCCGACTGAGGCAGAGCGATGCCGTAGTCTCGAACCTGCCGAGGGGAAATGACGCCATAGATATTGCCGCGCGCGTCATAAAACTTCGTCATGGATCTGTCCGGTATCAGCCAGCAAGGACCGCTACTTTATGTCGGCAAAGGCCAGGGAGCAAAGCTTGCTGGCAACCGGATATTCGCGTCGGCACCTAGGGGTCGCGGTGCGGTCAGTGGATATGCAAGCATAGGCTCCTGCCTGCACCACCGCATCGCACGTAAGCCAAGGACGTTTCATGACTGCCATTACGCCCCCGCCCACCTTTATCCCCGGACGCCTGGAACAGATGTCCACCCGCATCGCCTATCTCATCGCCGGCATCGGCATCGCCGCCTGGGCGCCGCTGGTGCCTTACGCCAAGGTGCGGGCGAACCTGGATGAAGGCACCCTCGGGTTGCTGCTGTTGTGCCTGGGGGTCGGGTCGATCCTGGCGATGCCGATTTCCGGTGCGCTGGCGACGCGGTTCGGCTGCCGGCGGGTGCTCAGCGGCGGCACGCTTCTGATCTGCCTGGCGTTGCCGTTGCTGGCGACGATGACCTCCCTGCCCTGGCTGGTGGCCGCATTGTTCCTGTTTGGCGCCGGGCTCGGCACCGTGGACTCGACCGTGAACCTGCAAGCGGTGATCGTCGAACGGGCCAGTGGCAAGACCATGATGTCGGGTTTCCACGGCATGTTCAGTCTCGGCGGAATCATTGGCGCGGCGGGTGTCAGTGCCCTGCTTGGCCTGGGGCTTTCGCCGCTGGGGGCGACGCTGGTGGTCAATGGCGTGCTGCTGGTAGCGTTGTTCAAGGCTGCGCCGCACCTGCTGCCCTACGGCAGTGAAAGCTCGGGACCGGCGTTCGCCATTCCCCACGGCGTGGTGCTGTTTATCGGCATCCTGTGTTTCATCGTATTCCTGGCCGAAGGCGCGGTGCTGGACTGGAGCGCCGTATTCCTGACCACCGAACGCGCGGTGGATACCGCCTATGCCGGGCTGGGTTATGCCGCCTTCGCGCTGACCATGACCGTCGGCCGGCTGACTGGCGATTCAGTGGTACATCGCCTCGGAGCCAAACGCGTGATCATCTATGGCGGATCGATCGCGGCAGCCGGGTTCCTGTTGGCGACCCTCGCACCGATGTGGCAAGCCGCGCTACTGGGCTATGGGTTGGTGGGCGCCGGGTGTTCGAACATCGTGCCGGTGCTGTACACCGCCGTCGGCAAACAGACCTTGATGCCAGAGGCCATCGCTGTTCCGGCCATCACCACCATCGGCTATGCCGGCATCCTTGCCGGCCCGGCGCTGATTGGTTTCGTCGCCCATGGCAGCAGCTTGAGCTTTGCGTTTGGGTTGATTGCGCTGTCGCTGGTGGCGGTGGCGATTAGCGGGAAAGTGTTGAAAGTCTGAGGCCTCACACCGCTCTCTGTGGCGAGGGAGCTTGCTCCCGCTCGGCTGCGCAGCAGTCGTAAACCAGCCGATGCGGTCTGCCTGGAAAACGGCGTCAGGCCATTTTGGGGCGGCTGCGCCACCCAGCGGGAGCAAGCTCCCTCGCCACTGGATTGTATTTCAGCCCCTAGCATTGTGTTCCAAGCTACAGGGCCTGGTCCTCGATCAAAACCCCACACTCGCCTGCACAAAGAACGTACGCGGTGCGCCCACGTACATGCCCGAGTTGTTGTCGCTGGAGCGGGTGTAGTACTGATGGTCGAACAGGTTCTTCACCCCGGCGCCGACTTTCAGGTTCGACAGCTGCGCGCCAAAGTCATAACCGGCGCGCACGTTCCAGAGCACGTAGCCCGGCATGTCGCCAAACTGCCCATCGGCGCTGCCATCGGTGATGTAGTCGTCACTGAAGCTGCCATCGGCGTTCACGCTGTTGCCCGGTGAGCGTTGCTTGGACTGGGCAAAGGCGTCGAGGTTGTAGGTCCAGCGATTGACGTCGTAGCGCAGGCCCACGTTGGCCACCTGCCGGGAATAGAACGGCAGGTCACGCCCCTTGAAGCTCGGGATCTGGCCTTCGTAAGTCGCACGGGTGTAGGTAAAACCGGCATTGGCGGTGAGGCCTTCGAGACGTGGGTCGAGCGCGGCCATGTCGTAATGCACCGAAGCCTCCAGCCCCTGGTGCTTGGTCGCGCCCATGTTGGTCCAGCCCACGTCATTGCTGATGTATTGCAACTCATCGTCGAAGTCGATGTAGAACAGCGTCACTTCCCCGCCCCACACGTCATCGTTGTAGCGCGTGCCGATCTCGTAGGTCTTGGCCTTTTCCGGGCTCAGGCCATTGGCGGTGTTGTTGCCGTCACCACCCTGGCCGAGCTGGAAATACTGCAGGCTGCCGAACGAGGTCTCGTAGTTGGCGAACAGCTTCCAGGCATCGGACAGGTGATACATCACGCTCAGGGCCGGCAGCGGTTCGTTGCTGTCGATGCTGCGGCGTTTTTCCTGCACCGGGCGACCGGCGGTGTCGAGCACCGGGCGGTCATGCCATTCGGTACTGATGCTTTCGAAGCGGATGCCCGGGGTGATGGTCCACTTGCCGACATCGATCTTGTCATCGATATACACCGCGTGGGCTTCAGTGCCACCGGTACGGTCCTGGTAGACGTGACCGTCGGCCCCCGGACGCACCACTGGTTCGTTATCACGCAACGCCAGGCGACTGGCCTCTTCGTGCATGCCTTCCTTGAGGTAGCGATAACCCACGCTGGCCTCTTGGGTGGTGGGGCCCAGGTCGAACACATGGGACATCCGGGGCTCGATGCCGAAGGTGTAATAGGTGCGCGGGTAAGACACCAGGTTGCGCTGGTCCCGGGAAGCGATGGTGCTGCCACGGTAGCTGTCGGAGTAATAGGTCAGCACTTCGGCCTGGGTGCGGTCGTCGATCTGGCGCAACCATTTGAACGACACGTCCTTGCGCCGGCCACTGAAGTTGTCCCAATCGCGGTCGGACTGGTACGGATCGGCGTCGTATTGCTTCTGGGTCAGGCCACCGGGCATGTCGGCCTTGGCGTCGTAGTAATGGAAGTTCAGCGAGAAATCGTCCACCTCGGTGGGTGCCCAATGGGTCTTGAGGATGACGTCGTCGATGTCATTGTCGTTGTTGCTCCGGCGATAACCGTTGCCGTTGACGCCGGAATACAACAGCGCCACGCCCAGGCCATTGTCCGCCGTGCCGCCGAGGAACGCCGTGTCGATGTGCTTCCAGCCGCCGCGCTGGGAGGTTTCCAGGGTGCTGCCGATTTCACCAGTGGCGTTTTCCGGGATCGCCCGGGTCACGAAGTTGATCACCCCGCCGACGTTCTGTGGCCCGTAGCGCACGGAACCGGCGCCGCGCACCACGTCGATACTGTCCAGGTTGCCCGAGGAAATCGGCGCCATGGACAGTTGCGGCTGGCCGTAGGGCGCGAACGCTGCAGGCACGCCGTCGATCAACACCGTGGAGCGTGGCGACAAGCGCGAAGTCAGGCCGCGCACGCCGACGTTCAGGGAAATGTCGCTGCCACCCGTGCCGTTGGCATCTTGCACCTGCACGCCCGGCACGCGCCGCAGCACGTCGCCGACGTTCATCGCGCCCTGCTCCACCATCGCTTCGCGGCGGATCACCGTCCGCGCGCCGGGGTGGTTCTGCACCACCTCGGCGTTGGCATCGCCGAGCCAGTCACCGACCACCTGGATTTCAGTAGCGCCGAGCTCCAGCGGGCCGGCGCTGGAGGCCGAAGGCGCCGGCAATACGGTCGCCGAACCGTCATC
The DNA here is from genome assembly GCF_036961705.1 of Pseudomonas sp. 3JA. Taxonomy (NCBI): domain Bacteria; kingdom Pseudomonadati; phylum Pseudomonadota; class Gammaproteobacteria; order Pseudomonadales; family Pseudomonadaceae; genus Pseudomonas; species Pseudomonas sp. 3JA. The sequence goes on along the minus strand of NZ_JBAMDJ010000040.1, from coordinate 30,122 downwards.
AATCTGGTATTGCAGGCCACTGCCTTGCAGCAGTTGGTGCAAGGCCGCTTCCGGGGACAGGGTGCCGTCCACGGCCGGCGCTTGTTTACCGGCCACCAGTTCGGGGCTGAAGAACACCTGCAACGCGGTTTGCTGGCCGAGCTGGCTCAAGGCTTGCCCCAACGGCTGCGCCTGGATGTGAATGGCGGTGGTAGCCTGATCGGCATACGCCTGGGGCACAGCGGCGCTGACCGCCAGGGCCAGGGCCAGGGGCAGCCAGCGTACGTGGGTACGGTTGTTGTTTTTGGCGGTTGTTTTCACGTCGAACCTTGTCCTGTTGATCGCAAGAATACGCGTCTGTTAATGCAAACCAGTTGCAGTTGGACAAGAAGACGAAGAACTCGAAAAAAACCTGAATTTATCGCGCAATTATTTCCTGGCTGCCGTCATCCAGGTTGCGCACAGCCACCGGCAGAATGCTCGGCAGCGCCTTGAGCAGTGCCTCAGGATCGTCGGCGCGGAACACGCTGGTCAGGCGCAGGTCGCCCACCGCCGCGCTGCCGACCCGCAGGGGGCGAGTGCGATAACGGGAAACCTCTTCGGCCACTTCCTTGAGCGGCGCGTTGTTGAACACCAGTTTGCCGTTGCGCCAGGCGGTGAGCGCCTCGGCGTTGACCGCGTAAGGTGTGGCGACTTTGCCCTGGGCATCGATCTGGGTGCCGAGACCCGCTGTCAGTATGGCCAACTGAGCCGGGGGCGCGGCGCGTCCCTGGACCTTGACGCTGCCCTGCGCCACCGCCACCCGGGTCTTGTCGGCATCGCGGCGCACATCGAAGCGCGTCCCGGTCACCGTCACCTGGCCGTTGCCCGCATCGACGGTGAAGGGTCGGCCGGCATCATGCTCGACCGTGAACATGGCCTCGCCTTCGACCAGTTCCACCCGACGTTGATGATGTGCAAATTGAATACGCACCCGGCTGCGGCTGTTGAGGTCGATCATCGAACCGTCCGGCAAGGCGATATGCCGACGCTCGCCGAGGACGGTGGTGTATTCGCCGCTGTAGTCGGTGGAAGAACTCAAACCGCTGAACAGCCCCAACCCCAGCGCCACCGCGAACAGTCCGGCGGCGACGGCATAGCGCAGCAGTGGCCGACGCTTGGGACGTTTGGCGGGAGGTTCGCACAGCGCTCGCAGGCGTTCCTTGGGCAGCAGGTCCGTGGCGCTCCAGATACCCTGGAGCAATTGAATTTCGTCACGGTGGTTGGCATGTTCGTCCAGCCAGGCTTCGAAACGCTGGCGCTCCTCGACACTCATGGCGGGCGCTTGCAGGCGCACGAACCATTGCGCCGCCGCGTCGCGAACCCTGTCCTGCCCGCACGGGCATTCACGGCTATCCATCATGGAAGGTCCTGTGGCTCAGGTGGAAGAGGACGACGGATCATTGGCCAGGCCCGTCCAGGCAATCGCGCAGATGCCGCAGGGTGCGGATCATATATTTTTCCACCATGTTTTTGGACAGGCCCAAACGCTCGGCGATTTCCGCCTGGGTCAGGCCTTCGATCTTCTGCCAGACAAACACCGTACGGCAGTTGGCCGGCAGCTCGGCAAGCGCTCGCTCGATGGAGTCTGCCAGCTGGATCGCGTGCATGTAGTGCTCCGGGTCGCCCGACAGCGACTGGCTATGGTCGACGGCCGCCTCCTCCATGGCCCCCCGTCGATCTTCGCGCCGATAGCCATCCACTGCAATGTTGCGCGCCGTCTGATGCAAATAGGCCCGTGGCTGCTCGACCCCGCTCGAATCGGACTCAAGCACCCGCACGAAGGTGTCATGGGCCAGGTCCTCGGCCTGCTGGCGATTGCGCAGGCGACGGGTCCAGGTGCCGATCAACTCTTCGTAATGCTCGAAAAAGCCGGGACTGCGGGGCAGCTTGGGGGTCATCGCGGCGCGCTGTGGAAACGGGGTGTGAATAGTAATGGTTACTATTCATATGAAGCAAACCTATTACGGTGCCTGTCGTCCGAAGCTTTAAAGATGAGGATTAAATCTATGTGGGAGCAAAGCTTGCTCGCGATGACGGTGTGTCAGTCGATGTGTATGGACTGTTGCACCGCTATCGCGAGCAAGCTTTGCTCCCACAGGCGCCCCGGGTAGCTTTTTCTGACTACGCCTCAGGCATCTTGCGAAAGCCCACCGCCAAACGGTTCCAGCCATTGATGGCGTTGATCGCCAGGGTCAGGTCGACCATTTCCTTGGGGCTGAAATGCTCGCTCAGCAGGGCATAGTCGGCGTCCGGCGCGTGGGTGTCGCTCAGGCGGGTCAGGGCTTCGGTCCAGGCCAGAGCGGCGCGCTCGCGGCCGGTGAAGAACGGTGCTTCGCGCCAGGCGGTCACGGCGTAGAGGCGACGTTCGGTCTCGCCGTCCTTACGAGCATCGGCGGTGTGCATGTCGATGCAGAAGGCGCAGCCGTTGATTTGCGAGGAACGCAGCTTGACCAGCTCCAGCAGGGATTTTTCCAGGCCCAGTTTCGAGACGGCATTTTCCAGGGCCAGCATGGCTTTGAAGGCGTCGGGGGAAGCGGTGTAGAAATCGATACGCGGTTGCATAATGAGCTCCAGAACAATGAGGTGTAGCGCTACGTTAGCCGTGCAGTGGCGCGGTACAAATAGCCAATTGTTGGGAAGTTCGGGTGGCCAATGGCGCCGCAAGACGTGACCGGGTATTGGCCTTTTCAAGGGAGTCCAACCCTACGGGCTGTTGTGGCGAGGGAGCTTGCTCCCGCTCGGCTGCGAAGCAGTCGTCACCCGACTGACGCGGTCTGCCTGGGGAACGGTGTAGGCCATTTTGGGGCGGCTGCGCCACCCAGCGGGAGCAAGCTCCCTCGCCACAGGGGGTGTTTTCGGGGCAGGTTCAGGCCCGGCTGCGCAGCCACTGCAGGAAGCGCTTCTTGGCGACGGGCTTGGGCAGCTCGCGGGTGAGGTTCTGGGCGAGGTGGATGCGTACGTCCAGCAGGTTTTTCATGGCGTCGTTGATGTCGTGACGGGCGTCGAGGCAAGGCTTGAGGTAGCTGTTCTCGATGCGATAAAGGGTGCAGAAGGTCTTGGCCGAAAAGCTCGCCAGCGCGGCCTGTTCGGAAACGATCCCGGCTTCGCCGATCACCTCTCCCGGCCCCATGCGCCCGGCCTCGAATGGCTGGCCGTTGCGCACAAGGGTCACGCTGACCACACCGGATTCAATGATGAACAAATGATCGCTGACCTCCCCCGCCGGCAAAATCATGTCGCCGGCGCGGAAGGTCTGCAGGGTCATGTTCTGGCTGAAGGTATCTTTCTCGTCCTGGCGCAAGGTGGAGAAGATGTTCGAGCTTTCCAGCAACGCCCGAGGCCGCGACGCATCCTTGGCGGTGGCGCTTTCACTGTTGGACAACAGGCTCACGCCCGAGGCCTGCAAATGCCGGAACGCCAGGTCGAACAGCTGGTTGCGCACCTCGCGCTTCTGGGCCCTGGAGGCGACGAACCCGCTGATCTCGTATTCCGCCCCATCACTGCTGCTGCTTTTGAGCGTCACGCAGGGTGCCGGGTTGGCGAGCAAGGTCCGACAGCCGATCATCGCTCGCTCCAGCGCGTCGATCACGGTTTGTGGCCGCGCGTGGGGGCTGACCTGGACGCTGATGGACAACCCATGGACATCGCTGGGTCGGCTGAAGTTGATGACCTTGGCCTTGGCCGCGAGTGAGTTGGGGATCACCGCCATGCTGCCCTGGGCGGTCTGCAACCGCGTGGCCCGCCAGTCGATGTCAGTGACCCGGCCTTCGGTGCCGTCGATGGAAATCCAGTCATCGAGCTGATAAGGCTTGGTGGTGTTGAGCACGATCCCGGAAAACACGTCGCTGAGGGTGCTCTGCAAGGCCAGGCCGACAATGATCGCCATCGCGCCGGACGTTGCCAGCACGCCCTTGACTGGGAGGTCCAGCACATAGGCCAGCGCTGCGATGACGGCGATCAGGAAAATCACCGCGCCGAGCAAATCCTGCAACAAGCGCCCGGTGTGACCGACCCGCTGCATCATCACCGCGCCCATCATCACCGTCAGGGTTCGCGCGGCGAGCAGCCACCAGGCGATCTGCAACCCGGTGGCCGCCAGGTGCCGTGGCACGTCGTCGACCCACTGCGCCGGCTCCATGGGGTTGAGGCCCTCGTTGAACAGCAACATGCTGAACAAGGAAAAAATCACCAGCCGCGCGCCGATTTTCCAGTAGGTCCGATCCGCACTCACCAGCCGCCATATCAGGATGTCGAGCACAAGCAGCGCCAGGGCACAGAGCAGGGGGTGCTCGGAGATCAGAGACAGCATCGGGACAGCTCCAGGAAAGCGATTGGCGAAGATTGGCACAGAATGAACGCCCTGTAGAGATCCCCACAGATCCCCATGCAGATCCCCATTGTGGGAGCGGCATGGCTGTTGTTTTCGCGTTCAATCGTCCATCTGGCCGAAGCGTCCGGAATGGAAATCGTTGAAGGCCTGGTGGATTTCCTGCTCGCTGTTCATCACGAACGGGCCATGGCCAACGATGGGTTCGTCGATCGGCTCGCCACTGAGCAGCAGCACAACGGCATCGTTATTGGCTTGCAGGCTCAATTGGTCGCCAGCCCGGTCGAACAGCGCGAGCTGGCCGGCCTCGACCCGTTCGCGGCCATTGACCTGGACCGAGCCATGCAGCACCACCAGGGCGGTGTTGTGGTCTTCATGCAGGTCAAGGACCAGGTCTTTACCGGCCTTCAAGCGAATGTCCCAGACGTCGATGGGGGTGAAAGTCTTCGCGGGCCCTTGATGCCCCTCGAAGCGCCCGGCGATCAACCGCAGGCTGCCGGCATCGTCCTTCAGCGCAATGTTCGGAATGTCGCCTTTGAGCAGTGTCTGGTAGCCGGCCGGGGCCATCTTGTCCTTGGCAGGCAGGTTGACCCACAACTGGACCATCTCCATGAACCCGCCCTGCCGGGCGAAGGCTTCGGAGTGGAACTCTTCGTGGATGATGCCGGACGCGGCGGTCATCCATTGCACGTCGCCGGGACCGATCTTGCCGCCGCTGCCGGTGGAGTCTCGGTGCTCCAGTTCGCCCTGGTAGACGATGGTCACGGTTTCGAAACCGCGATGCGGGTGCTGGCCGACGCCACGACGCTCGCTGGTCGGCGTGAATTCAGTCGGGGCGGCGTGGTCAAGCAGCAAGAACGGGCTGACGTGCTTGCCCAGGTTGTCGTAGGAAAACAGCGTGCGAACCTGGAAGCCATCGCCAACCCAATGGGGCCGTGGGCTGGTGTAGAGGCCAATGATGTTTTTCATGCTGTGTCTCCAAAATCAGGTACTGCGATTCAATGGACACAGCTTAGAACCGACACCTTTGCAGCACTAGACTGCAAAAATCGGCTTTAGCGTTCTATTTAGAGAACGACTGAAAAGCCTGGTGTCATTCAAAGGTGATTGCGCTTAGCGAACTCCGACAGCCCCACCAAGGATTGCAGGCCAAGCTTTTCCAGCAGCCGAGTCTTGTAGGTGCTGACGGTTTTTGGACTCAGGAACAGGCTTTCGGCGATGTCCTTGCCGCGCATGCCCATGGCCAGCATGCGCAGGATGGACAGCTCGCGGGTGGAGAGGCTTTCCAGCGCCTGCTGTTCGCTGCGCTGCTGAAAATCCAGCCTGACGGACATCTGCGGAAAATAGGCATAACCGGACTTCAAGGCCTGGATGGCCTTGGTCAGTTCCTTGAGGTCGCTTTTCTTGGTCACAAAACCCCGGGCCCCGGCCGAGATGCAGCGGTTGCAGAAGTGCTGCGCATCCTGGGAAGTGAACACCAGCACACTGCACTCAGGGAATTGGGCCATGATCCAGACCAGCAGGTCCAGGCCATCGAAACCGTTCATCACCAGGTCGAGGATCACCAGGTCTGGCACGCACTCCTTGATGAGGGCCCTGGCATCGGCCACGCCGCTGGCGTCTCGGATGTGGGTGAACGCCTCATTCTGGCAAATAAGCCGCAGTGCCCCTCGTATGACAGGGTGGTCATCCACGATCAACACGTCTTTCAAGGCAATTCCCCAGGTCATTACAAACGGCACCGGCGCCATGACTGCACCGGACTCTTGCACAAACGCCAGGCCCAGCCACCTGTCAGATCCGACAGTGCAGACCAGCGGTCTTTCTCAGCGTCCATGGCCCTGCCTGAGGGCGCGCGTCCATGGTTGCAGCGACTCACGGGCTTGAGGGTCGACCTGCTCCATCAGGCGCCGCAGGGAGACAAGGTCAGGCAGTGGCGCCTGGCTCAGGTGCATGCTCGATCGGCGCGCGACCGGCACCGGCGACAGGCTGGCCGGTTGCGCGTTGTAAATCATCCCGTGACGAACCTGTGGGTTATAGATAACAAAATCGTGCAAGTCCAACGCCCCGCTGGTCAGCCCGGCATTGACGACGATCAGGTCGAAGGGCTCGCTGCCGTACTCCACCAGTGTCAGCAACTCTTGCACATGGCTCACGGGGACAATCCGGAAATAGCCCTGTTGATTGAACAGGCGCTCCAGCACGATTCGATGAGCATGGTGTGGGTCGGCAATCAGGATACGGAGTGCTTTGTTCGGCATGGCAAGCTTTCCAATAGCAACGCGCCAGGTAGAAACCGGCTCAGAACATTAAAGGCCGTCAGGCTAGAGGAAGCGCTTGAAAGACGATGTAGGATTATTCCCAAAATGAAGCCAGACGAAGCCCTTGTTAGGTCCTCAGTTGCTCCGCCACGTGCTCGATGGCTTGGCGAATATCTTCCACGGCTTGGGCGAGCAGCAACGTATCGCCGCCCCGACAAGCGCTTTCCAGCGCCTCGCAGGCGGCGATCAGCCGTTGCGCCTGGACGATCCGCGCCCCACCCTTGATCCGGTGCGCCAGGTCCGCCAGGCCCGGCAAGTCTTGTCGGCTGGACAAGTGCAACAGTCGCGCCTGATCGTCGGCATTGCTGCTGACCAGTTCCTCCAGCAGTGCCCTGATGGCGGTCGTGTCGCCACCGGTCAGTTGTTCCAGGCTGGTCAAGTCGATGCCATCGTCGGGCTGAGGCGCCCCCACGTCCGGCGTGACCGAAACCAGGCACGCATTGAGCGCCCGAAGGCTGATGGGTTTGAACAGGCAATCGTCCATCCCGGCCTCGGCGCAGCGGTCCTTTTCCTCAGGCTGGGCGTTGGCCGTGAACCCCAGGATCAACCCGGGCGACAGGTTTTGCGCATGCTCTTCGTCGCGAATGGCCCGCGCGAGTTCATAACCGCTCATCAAGGGCATGTTGCAATCGGTGATGACCACATCGAAGTGCTCGCTGCGCCAGGCGTTCAGGCCTTCGACACCGTTCTGCGCCTCCTGGACACGATGGCCCAGGTAGCCCAGTTGCTGGGACAGCAGCAAGCGATTGGCCGGGTAGTCATCGACCACCAGGATACTCAGCGCCCGGCCCGGCACCAGCGCCTCAGCCTCGACAGGCGGCGAGGTCGGCAAGGCGTCGAGCAGGGGCAGGTCCAGCAGGATCTCGACCTGCGTGCCCGCCCCCGCCACGCTGCGCAACGTCAGGGTGCCGCCCATCATTTCGCACAAGGTGCGGCTGATGACCAGCCCCAGCCCGGAACCGCTGCGGGCCGACTGGGTCGTGTGGCTGGCCTGGGTAAAGGGGCTGAAGAGGCGGCGCTGGTCCTCAGGCGAAATCCCGCAGCCGGTGTCCTCGACTCGCAGGCAAATGCCCAGGCGCCTGTGTTCAATGTCCGGCTCGCCGCGCACACTCAGGCGCACCTCGCCTTGGTCGGTGAACTTGATGGCGTTGCTCAACAGGTTCGAGACGATCTGCTTGAAGCGCAACGGGTCGATCAACACGTCATGGTTGACCCCGGTGTCCAGCACCCGTTGCAGGCGCAGGTGTTTCTGCCGGGCCAGGCCCTCGAAAATCCGCGCCACCGACTCGGTCAATTCGTGCAGATTGGCCCGTTGCGGCGCCAGCGACAGCTTGCCCGACTCGATGCGGGCGATGTCGAGGATGTCGCCGATCAAGTCCAGCATGCCATGGGCGGCCCCCGATGCGACCTCGATGGCGACCCGGTCCACGATGCCTTGATCGGCTTTTTTCAGGGCCAGTTCCAGCAGGCCGATCACCGCGTTCATCGGTGTGCGAATCTCATGGCTCATGGTCGCCACGAAGGTGGTCTTGGCCCGGTTGGCGTCGTCAGCACTTTCCTTGGCGACGCGCAATTGCTCCAGCAGGCGCCGCAAGTAAATGACCCAGCCCAAGGTCACCAGCAATAGCAGCGCAGCGACGGTGAACCCCTGGAGAATCGTGGTGCGGTTGCGCAGCCAGTAACTGTCGTCGATCACCACCTCACTGCGCCAGCGGTTGGTCAGCTCGTCCATCTCTTCGGGAGAAATGCTCAACAGCGCCTTGTCGAGAATCGAGTAAAGCTCCAATGCGCCCCGGTTCGTCGCCAACGCAACGCGCGCGGGCAAGGTGCCGACGGTACTGGTGACCTGCAGCGTGTCGCGGTACTGTCGGGAGATCATGTAGCGGGCGCTGATCAGCGGATTGACCGCAGCGTCCGCCCTGCCGGCGGCGACCATGGCCATGGCATCGGCGGTGTTTTGTGCCGTCACCAACTGCACGCGGGGGAACTGCTCCAGCAGGAACTCGCGCAACACGTTGCCACGCACCAGCGCCAGGCGCTTGCCGGCCATCTGGTCCAGGGTTAGCGGCCCCTTGGCCCGCGCGGGCACCACCAGCACGAACGGATTCGTCAGGTACGGTCGGGTAAAGCGCAACTCGTCTTCGAGTTCGGTGCTGGGTATGGCGGTCGCCAGGACGTCGACCTTGCCGCTCTTGATCTGCCCGATCAAATCATCAACCGAGTCGCCACGCTGCACATCGAATTTCAAACCGGTGCGCAAACTGATCCTCGCCAGCACATCGGCGCCGATGCCGTGCAAATGGCCTTGTTCATCGAAGAACGTCAGCGGCAAGAAATTTTCGTTGGCAGCGACTTTGATCCGTGGGTGGGCATCCAGCCAGCGCTGCTCCTTGACGCTGAAGTGCAGCGCCTGCTGACCCGGCATGCTCGCGCCGCCAGCACTCCAGCGCCTCAGGATGCTCATCTGTTCGCTGGCGGGGATGGCTTGCAGCGCGGCATTGATGATGCGCAACAGGCGCACGTTGTCGCGGCTGACCGCGAAGGCGAACGGCTGCACTTCCATGCGCGAAAAATCGGCCAGTTGAATATTGTTCAGGTAATTCTTGCTGATCAGGTAGTTGGAACTGATCGAGTCCCCCAGATAAACATCGGCCTGACCAAACGCCACGGCACCGATGGCGCTCAAGGTCGAGGGGAACAGCTGCAAGGAGGCTTCGGGGTAAAACGCCTCGACCGTCTGCGGCGGCAAGTAGTGATACAGCATCGCCACGCGCTTGCCCGCCAGGTCGCTGGGCAAGTCCTGGCTGTCGTTGATGCGCGCCACGAGGGTGGGCAGGTCATCGGCATAGGCCTGGGACATCGCCAGGTCCGGGTCGCTGGCTTCGAAGCCGTTGGCGGTGCCGAGCATATCGATCTCACCGCCGCGCAGGGCCTGGAGCGATTCGGCACGGGATGGGTAGCGCTGGACCTGCACCTTGATGTGAAGGAGTTGCCCGAGCAATTGCGCATAATCGGCGGTCAGGCCTTCATAGTCACGACCATTGCCGGTGATGCTGAACGGCGCGTAGTCCGGCGCCGAGGCGCCCAACTGCAACGTGCCCTTTTGGCGCAGCCAGGTCCAGTCGGCGTCGTCCAGGGACACCGAATAATCGCTCACATTGGAGCGCCCGAGCACCCGCAGCGCCTCGGGGGCCGCGTCCACTGGTGACACCACACTCAATGAGCCCAGCAACAGCGCCACCAGGCCTGTGCGTAAAAGCAACATCATCTGGTCAGGGTGTTTCGCTTGGCGTAGTCGGCCCGGCTCACACCGACTGCACATACAGTCAGGGTGGACCGGCTGAGGGGTTCAGACTGCCAATACGAGGGAACAGCGAACCGAGCCTGTCAAACAGCAGGAGGCTGTGAAGTGAGTGTAGGAAATTTCTGAAGAATTTCCTGCGAGTGACCAGAGACCGCGCCTATGGCCTGTGGGAGCTTGCTCGCTCCCACAGGGTTGCGTTGGCTGATAGATTTCCTGCGAGTGACTCGCTCCCACAGGACCTACACGGCGGCGAGCAACTGATCGCGCACCGGACGCGCCTGCCTGCGATTGTTCCCGTGCTCATACAGCGAGCCGGCAATTTCATCGGCACGCACCGGCAGGATCGACAGCAAGGTGTCGCTCAGGCCATGGCTGGCCTGGCAGAAGCCCTGCATGTAGATCGCCGCCTTGCAGCGCTCGTCGGTGATCAGCTTGTAGTTGCGATCCACCTCGAAATCCCCCAGGTATTGCGCCAGCGGCTCCAGCAAGGTGCGGTGCATCTGCCGCTCGTATCCTGTGGCCAGCACCACGGCGTCATAGCAGCGCACGGTCAACTCGCCAGTAGCGTTGTTGCGCACCGCCAGTTCCACGCCGGCGTCGGTGGCCGTGGCCTTCTCCACCGTAGTGAGGGTACGGAACGCATGACGGGCGATGCCAGAGACTTTCTGGCGATAGAAAATCCCGTAGATGCGCTCGATCAGGTCGATGTCCACCACCGAATAGTTGGTGTTGTGGTACTCGTTGACCAGGCGCTCGCGCTCGCTGTGGGGTTGCTGGAACACCAGGTCGGTGAACTCCGGCGAGAACACTTCATTGACGAATGGGCTGTCGTCCGCCGGCTTGAGGGCCGAGCCGCGCAGGATCATGTCGACCTGCACCGAAGGGAAGCTGTCGTTGAGGTCGATGAAGGCCTCCGCCGCGCTTTGCCCACCCCCGATGATCGCGATCTTCATCGGCTGGCCCTTCACGCACGGCTGGCCCGCCATGCGCTCCAGGTACTGGGAATGGTGGAACACCCGCGCGTCGTCCTTGAACACCTTGAACGCCTCGGGAATCCGCGGCGTACCACCGGCACTGACCACCACCGAACGGGTGGTACGTACGAATTCTTCGCCCTGGCGGCCGCGGGAAATCACCCGCAGGGCTTCGACCTGCTGATTGTGCAGCAGCGGTTCGATGCGCAGCACTTCTTCGCCATAGCGACTCTGTTCGGTGAAATGCCCGGCCACCCAGCGCAGGTAGTCATTGAACTCCATGCGGCACGGGTAGAAGGTGCCGAGGTTGATGAAGTCCACCAGGCGGCCATGGTGCTTGAGGTAATTGACGAACGAATACGGGCTGGTGGGGTTGCGCAGGGTCACCAGGTCCTTGAGAAAGGAAATCTGCAACTCGCTCTGGGTCACCAGGGTGTTGCCGTGCCAGCGGTAGTCGGCCTGCTTGTCGAGGAACAGCACGTCCAGTTCACCCTGGACCGGCCCGCGCTCCTGCAATGCGATGGCCAGCGCCAGGTTCGAGGGGCCGAAACCGATGCCGATCAAGTCGTGAACGATGGGCGATGCAATTGCCTGTGTCATGTCCAGTGTCCTCTGGAAAAGCCCTCAACAGGGCGCGAAAAGCCTGGGGTGACCTGCCCAGCGTTTAGGGGGCCAACAAGTCGTGTGTTGAGAGGAACGAGGACAATGAAAAAAAATTTACCGCGAGGCGACCGGCGTAGGCAGATTAATGCGCGTCCCACTGCCGCACGCGAACGCGGCAGTGCTTCATGGCGTTGACGATGTGTTTTTCCACCAGTGCCCGGGAAATGCCCAGGCGCTCGGCGATTTGCGGGTGGGACAGGCCTTCGAGCTTGCGCAGCAGGAAGCTCTCGCGGCACAGTGGTGGCAGCTCGGCCAGGGCACGCTGGAGCATGTCCAGGCGCTGGCCGTGGTCGAGGCTGGTCTGGGGCGACGGGGTGAAAAAGCGCTCTTCGCTGTCCAGCACCTCCAGGGATTCGACCTGGCGCAAGGTATTGCGCCGATGCCCGTCGATCACCAGGTTCAATGCCGTGCGATACAGGAACGCCCGGGGCTGTTCGATGGGCGTGTCGCTGGCGCGCTCCAGCACCCGCACATAGGCGTCATGCACCACATCCTCGGCCGCCTGGCGGTTGCCTAGCCTGGCGTTCAGGAAACACACCAGCTCGCGATAGTAGTTTTCCAACATGACTCCCGTGCGCAATGGCTGCGCCAGCTATCCCTGTGCCCACTCGGCATGCCCGGGAAAGGCAATGGCACGATAGTGGCAGATTCAATCGCGTAATTTATAGTAATTCTCATATAGATTTAAAGCTTTGGTTTGTATCAGGGCTGATTCGTTCAGTTGACGAGGCGTCGGCCCCTGGCTTTTGTGGCGAGGGAGCTTGCTCCCGCTGGGGCGCGAAGCGGCCCTGAAACCTGAGTCCCGGATCCTCCAGGTTCATGGAGGCGTCTGTTTTGGGCCTGCTGCGCAGTCCAGCGGGAGCAAGCTCCCTCGCCACAGGGTTCGGGGTCGCTTCGGCTGATTCGCCAACCTGCTACCAAGTGTTTCAACCCAGTAAATTCCCGCCCCAAGCGCTCGTTTACCAGAACAGCCTCCCGTCCCTGCCCTGCCTGCGACGGACCCGATATCACCGGCCGGAACCCTGCATGAAACGTCCCCGTCCTACCCGACGCGCCTGGCTTCTCACTTTCGCCCTGCTTCCGGCCGTGGCCTTCGCCGCGTGGCAAGCGGTCGCGCCAAGCCGGGCGCCCCTGGTCACCGCGCCCGTCACCCGTGGCGATATCGAAAACAGCGTCACCGCCCTGGGCACCCTGCAACCGCGGCGTTATGTCGACGTCGGCGCCCAGGCGTCCGGGCAGATCCAGAAGATTCACGTGGAAGCCGGCGACGAAGTGCGCGAAGGCCAGCTCCTGGTCGAAATCGACCCCTCCACACAAAAAGCCAGGTTGGACGCCGGACGCTTCTCGATTGAAAACCTCAAGGCCCAGCTCCAGGAACAGCGCGCCCAGCACGACCTGGCGCAGCAGAAATTCCGCCGCCAGCAGCAACTCAAGGCCGGCGGCGCCACCCGCGAGGAAGACGTGCAGACCGCCCAGGCCGAAGTGCGGGCGACCCAGGCGCGCATCGACATGTTCCAGGCCCAGATCCGCCAGGCCCAGGCCAGCCTGCGCAGCGACGAGGCCGAGCTGGGCTACACGCGGATCTATGCGCCCATGAGCGGCACCGTGGTCGCCGTCGGTGCCAGGGAAGGCCAGACCCTCAACGCCCAGCAGCAAACCCCGCTGATCCTGCGCATCGCCCGGCTGTCGCCGATGACGGTCTGGGCCGAAGTTTCGGAAGCCGACATCGGCCACGTCAAACCGGGCATGACCGCCTATTTCACCACCCTGTCCGGTGGCACCCGTCGCTGGAGCAGCACCGTGCGCCAGATCCTCCCGGTGCCGCCACGCCCGCTGGAAGCCAGCCAGGGTGGCAGCCCCAGCGGTGGGCGCAGCGGCAGCGAACGGGTGGTGCTCTACACCGTGTTGCTCGACGTAGACAACGCCGACCGCAGCCTGATGACCGACATGACCGCCCAAGTATTTTTCGTCGCGGCCCAGGCCCAGAACGTGCTGACCGTGCCCACCGCTGCGTTACAGGACAACGCTGGCCAGGTGCGGGTGCTGGCCGACAACGGCGATGTCCAGTCGCGGACCGTTCGCACCGGCGTCAGCGATCGACTGCGCATCCAGATCGTCGACGGCCTGAGCGAAGGCGAACAGGTACTGATCGGTCCGGCCACCGGCAGCGGAGGCTGAATGAACACGCCCCTGATCGAACTGCGGGACATTCGCAAGGCCTACGGCGGTGGCGACAGCCCTCGGGTGGAGGTGCTGCGCGGCATCGACTTATCCATTCACGCCGGGGAATTCCTGGCGATTGTCGGCGCGTCCGGCTCCGGCAAATCCACCTTGATGAACATCCTCGGCTGCCTCGACCGCCCCACCAGCGGCGAGTACCGTTTTGCCGGCGAAGACGTCGCCAATCTGGGCAGCGACGAGCTGGCCTGGCTACGGCGCGAAGCGTTCGGCTTCGTGTTCCAGGGCTATCACCTGATTCCTTCCGGCACCGCCCAGGAAAACGTCGAGATGCCGGCCATCTATGCCGGCACCTCGGCCACCGAGCGCCATGCCCGGGCCAGTGCCCTGCTGGAACGCCTGGGCCTGGCCAGCCGCACTGGCAACCGCCCCCATCAATTGTCCGGCGGCCAGCAACAACGGGTGTCGATCGCCCGGGCCTTGATGAACGGCGGCCACATCATCCTCGCCGACGAACCCACCGGTGCCCTCGACAGCCAGAGTGGCATCGAGGTCATGGCCTTGCTCGACGAGCTGGCAAGCCAGGGCCACGTGGTGATCCTGATCACCCACGACCGCGAAGTGGCGGCCCGGGCCAAGCGCATCATAGAGATCCGCGATGGGCTGATCATCAGTGACAACGCACCCTCTTCGCCACACGAGGTGCACGCCAACTCCAAGGCCCTGCAAGCCGTGGACCTGCGCCAGCGCCTGAGTGCCGGCAGCGAACACAACGGCGCCTGGAAAGGCGAGTTGCTCGACGCCGTGCAGGCCGCGTGGCGGGTGATGTGGATCAACCGTTTCCGCACCGCCCTGACCTTGCTCGGCATCATCATCGGCGTGGCCTCGGTGGTGGTGATGCTGGCCGTGGGCGAAGGCAGCAAGCGCCAGGTCATGGCCCAGATGGGCGCCTTCGGCTCCAACATCATCTACCTCAACGGCAGCGCACCCAGCCCGCGCGCGGCCAAGGGCATCATCAGCGAATACGACCTGGCCGCCCTTGCCGCCCTGCCCGAAGTGCAGCGGATCATGCCGGTCAACGGCGCCGACGCCAGCGTGCGTTTCGGCAACCTCGACCACACCAGCTACGTCGGCGGCAATGACACGAATTTCCCGATCATCTTCAATTGGCCGGTGGCCCAGGGCAGTTACTTCAGCGAGGCCGATGAGCGTAGCGCTGCCGCGGTGGCGGTGATCGGCCACCGGGTCCGGCAGAAACTGTTCAAGGACGTCGCCGACCCCGTCGGCCGCTACATCCTGATCGAGAACATGCCGTTCCAGGTGGTCGGCGTGCTAGCCGAAAAAGGCGCCAGCTCCGGGGATTCGGACGCCGACGACCGCGTCGCCGTGCCCTACTCCGCCGCCAGCGTACGGCTGTTCGGCAGTCGTCATCCCGAGTACGTGGTGATCGCCGCCAAGGACGCGGGCAAGGTCAAGGAAGCCGAGCAAGCCGTCTCCCGAACGCTGTTGCGCCTGCACGACGGCAAGCAGGATTTCGAACTGACCAACAACGCCGCGATGATCCAGGCCGAAGCCCGCACCCAGGGCACGCTGTCGCTGATGCTCGGCGCCATCGCGGCGATTTCGCTGTTGGTGGGCGGCATCGGCGTGATGAACATCATGCTCATGACCGTGCGCGAACGCACCCGCGAGATCGGCATCCGCATGGCCACCGGCGCCCGACAGCGCGACATCCTGCGCCAGTTCCTCACCGAAGCGGTGATGCTCTCGGTGGTCGGCGGGCTGGCGGGTATCGGCCTGGCCCTGCTGGTGGGTGGCGCATTGCTGCTGGGCAAGATCGCCGTGGCGTTCGAATGGCTGGCGGTGTTCGGCGCCTTCGGCTGCGCCCTGGTCACCGGCGTTGTCTTCGGTTTCATGCCGGCCCGCAAGGCCGCCCGCCTCGACCCGGTCGCGGCCCTCACCAGTGAATGAACCTCATCCCATGAAAGCGTCCCTGACCCTCCTGGCCGCCAGCCTGCTATTGGCGGCCTGCGCCAGCCCGTTGTCGCCTTCGGACAGCGGCATCCAGCCACCGCCGGCCTGGCAGCACCTCGACACGCCCAGCGCCCGAGCGGATAACCAGCAATGGTGGACACGCTTCGGCAGCCCACAGTTGAACCGGCTGATCGAACAAGCGCGCCTGGACAGCCACGACCTCGCCGCCGCCATGGCCCGAGTTCGCCAGGCCCAGGCCAGTGCGGTGATCGCCGGCGCCCCACTGCTGCCGGAAATCCGGGCCGGGCTCAACGGCAATCGCCAAGAGTTGCTGCGGGGCAAGGGTTACAGCCAGTTGGATGTGGATGAGGATAACCGCACCATTGATTACTACGACGCCAACCTCAGCGCCAGCTATGAGCTGGATTTCTGGGGCGGCAAACGGGCGGCCCGGGACAGTGCGTTGAGCACGCTCTCGGCCAGTCAGTTCGACCGGGCGACGGTGGAATTGACCCTGCTCAGCGGCGTCGCCAACAGCTACACCCAGGCGTTATCCCTGCGCGAGCAACAGCGCATCGCCGAACTGAACCTGGCCAACGCCGAAAGTGTGCTCGAGCTGGTGCAGACTCGCTACGACGCCGGCAGCGCCACGGCCCTGGAACTGTCCCAGCAGAAAAGCCTGGTGGCGGCGCAGCAACGCCGCTTGCCCCAAGTGCAGCAGCAGGCCCAAGAGGCGCTGATCACCCTGGCCACACTGCTGGGGCAGCCGGTGCAATCGGTCAGGCTCGAAGACGAAGGTTTCGACCGCCTGCACTGGCCCGCCATCGACGCCGGCGTACCCAGCGAATTGCTGCGCCGCCGCCCGGACATCGCCGCCGCCGAAGCGCGCCTCACCGCTGCCCAGGCCGACATCAGCGTGGCCCGCGCCGCCATGCTGCCCTCCGTCACCCTGGGCCTGAGCCTGGGCACTGGCGCCGACATCGCCGACCAGTTGCTGCGCAACAACGTCTACAACCTCAGCGCCGGTTTGGCCGCACCAATCTTCAACAACGGCCGCCTGCGGGCCGAACGAGACAGGACCACCGCGCGCCAGGAGGAACTGCTGGAGCTCTACCGCGCCGCCATCATCAACGGCTTCGCCGACGTCGAAAAAGCCCTGAACGGCATCACCGGCCTGGACCAGCAGCGGCAGTGGCAAACCGAAGAACTGCACCAGGCCCAGACCGCCTTCGACATCGCCCAGCGCCGCTACCAGGCCGGTGCCGAGGATTTGCTCACCGTACTGGAAACACAGCGCACGCTGTACGCCGCGCAGGATATGAACGTGCAACTAAGACTGGCGCGGGTGCAGGCGAGTGTGGCGTTGTACAGGGCGTTGGGTGGGGGTTGGCGGGTGATGTAGGTCTCGAACACACCTTCAAGCCAAGTGACAAATGAAAGAGAGGGAAACTTATCTTCTGTGGGAGCAAGGCTTGCCCTGGGGATCCAGCAGATGGTCGAGCTGAGTGATACCTGTGGCGAGGGAGCTTGCTCCCGCTGGGCTGCACAGCAGCCCCAATGGCCGGCACCTCGGTGGGACAGAGGTTTTGAGGGGGCTGGTTTGGGGCCGCTTCGCGACCCAGCGGGAGCAAGCTCCCTCGCCACAGATAAGTCCCACGCTTCATAAATGGGGGTTCGGCTTTGGTTCTGTTTATCCGGCCATGTAGGACTCCCGAGCGAGGCTACGCTGCCTTGCGTCATTGCCTACAACTGCGCCAGAATCCGCCGGCTTGTGCGCCTGGCTCGTGGCTTTTATCGTTTCCGGGTCGCTGATTTCAGCGATCGGGTTTGGTAGCCCGCGAGTTAACTAGGCGCAAGCGCCACCTCCTGCAGATGCTCTCTCGGTGTCTGTTTCATGGTGGCCGTGCGCAGGGCGTCTTCGGGCGCGCCGGGTTCCTAGTGCTCCGGTCTACCAACCCGCGTACGGCCGCCACCCCATCGTTTGGTAGCGATAGTGTCGGCTCCTGAAACTAATACTAGGAGTTACACCATGTTCAAGATCACCCCCAATCCCCCCGCAGACGATTCGAAAAAACTCAACGAAGCCGCCGACCGCGCCCTCGCCTTTTATCTCGACCCAAAACCCGAAAAACCCAATCCGCCACCGGGTCAGTTGTTCACTGTTGCAGAAGGCGCCGACATGGAATGCCTGCTGGCCAACCTCAGCGAAACCCTCGCTTCGGTCAACGTCATGGCAAGCGAGCAGGCCTTTGAACTGGACGGCTCGCGGCGCCATTTTGCGCTGGGCATCCAGCAAATGATCGAGTTGGCAGAACTGCTGGCGAACCGCGCCCTGGACATCGCCGCGCCGCGCTAAACGCACTCAAGCCAAGTGACACCTGTGGCGAGGGAGCTTGCTCCCGCTGGGCTGCGCAGCAGCCCCAATGGCCGGCACCTCGGTGGATCAGATATTTTTGAGGGGGCTGGTTTGGGGGCTGCTTCGCAGCCCAGCGGGAGCAAGCTCCCTCGCCACAACAGCGTTCGCTTCAGTTTTTTGGGAGGGCGGGGTTTACACCGGCTTGCTCTTGAGATTGCGCGCATACCACGGCCGTTGCGGCACGCGGCGGAACAGTTCGGTGAGCTTTTTGTCATCGCTGCCGAAGGTGATGCGCAGGGCCAGTTTCATGGTTTCCGGGTCCATTTCCACCGAGCGTCCGGCCTGCAGCCCCGGCGTGGTGTTGCAACCGTGGGTGTCCGGGCCCAGCCAGGGGTCGGCGATTTCGACCCAGCGGCCGGGGGCGAACCAAGGTACGCCGCTGACTTCGAGCCGGCTCACTTCCCCCGGGTGGAAACGTTCGTGGGCACGGAACCAGTCTTCGAGGCGGTCGTCGATCCAGCCGTGGAAGGCCCAGAACACCGGGTTGACGTGGGAGGAAAACGGATCACCGAGGAAGTCGTTTTCCGGCGCGTACCAGCGCTGGGCGAAGTCGTCCGGGTCACGAGCGAACGGCACCGGGTGGCCGTTGGACGGGTCACGCGGCACCGAGGCCCAGCGCATGTGCAACCAGTCGTGCAGGCCCAGTTCCACTTCCGAGCCAAACTGGCCCAGGGTCAGTTTCGACAGATAACGCGGGTCGCGATAGCGCGATTCCCACACCTGGAAATTGCTGTGGTAGGTCTCGGCGGTCTTGATGTCGCTGACCCACTGGGCGTATTGCTCGTCGCCGTCGGCCAGCCAGGTGGGTGGCAACGCGGTGCCGTCGAGGTTATCGAAATAGCGGGCGAAGCCCGGGCGATCACGCTCCAGCTCCGGTTGCGGCAAGGGGAAGCGTGGCCACGACGGCAGCGCCTGGAAAGAACGCGCCGTGCCCAACATGTGCCGGTGCATGAAGAAGAAGTCGATGCCCGAGCCGTTGCGATCCTTGCGCGGGCCGCGGGCGTCGCGCTCCTGATCTCGTGGGCCGGGCTGCCAACCGATGCCGCGCAGGGCGTTACGCTTGTCTTCGTCCAGGGTGTGCCATTTGTCCCGCGAAGCGTGCCAGAGCTGGTGGAACAGCCGATGTTCTGGCGACACCAGCCAAGCCAGCAGCGCCGGACTCAGCGGCGTACGTTCGCGGGCTTCGGGGAATGGTTGCTTGCGGGCGATGAACTGATTGTCGAGTTCCAGCAGGCCCAGCGGACGATCCAACCGCAACACACGACCGCTGAGCGTCGCGGTGCCGGCATTGCCGAAGCCGGCCCAGACTTCGTCCAGGGTCATGGTGAATTCATAGTCCGGCGCGCCGCCCGGGGCCTGGGCGCCGATCAGTCGCCAGCTCAGTTGCTTCGGATCGGCGTCGGCCAGGTCGCCCAACACCCGATAACGTGGCTCATCCCCGGCGCGCAGCCGCTCGGCGGTGTCAAGGCACCCCACCAGGCCACGGCCCTTGTGGCCGATATCGAGGAACACCTGGAGACCGTCCTGGGGCAAGCCATCGAGGCCAGCGTCGCGACCGGTGAAGCGGATCGTCCAGATGCCCCGCAACGTATCGGCCCGACGCTGGCCCGCCACGTCCGCCACATCGAACGAGGCCTCGCCAGGGGTGATGGTCGGGTCCGGTCGGGTCAGTTCGCGATGCCCGTAATACACCGCAGGCACGGCGGCACCGGTCAGCGCCAGGCCTGCCATGAACCATCGTCGAGAAATCGTCATTGCCTTACCTGTGTCCAGCCCTGGAACGGGCTTTATCCAAGCTAGAACGATGGGTGGGCCAACAAATTTATAGAGGCCCTCGAAGCCACCTAAATTTCCCCACCGATCACTCGTTCTCCCCAGATAGCAAAGGCCCCCGCGCCTGTCCTTCCAAGGCGAACCTGACTGAGATCGGCAATGACAACACGACGTTCGAAAAAGGCTCTTTTCATCGGCCTACCCCTGGCCCTGGCGTTGGCCGTCGGTGCTGGCGTCGCGGCTTGGGACCACTGGTGGCGGGACAACCCCGGCTACCCGGTCAAGGTGATGAAAGAAGCCCGGGAGCTGCACGAACGCCTGCTGTCCTTCGACAGCCACATCACCGTGCCGCTGGATTTCGGCACCGCCGGCAATGAAGCAGACAAGGACGGCAGTGGCCAGTTCGACCTGGTCAAGGCCAACCGCGGGCAGCTGTCCGGCGCGGCCCTGACGGTGTTCGGCTGGCCCGAGCTGTGGAACGGCGACAATGCGCCGCACAAGCCTACTGCCGGTTTCGTCGAGGAAGCGCGCAACCAACAGGAAGTGCGCTACAAGATCATCACCGGCCTGGTCCGGGACTTTCCCAACCAGGTCGCCATTGCCTACACCCCGGATGATTTCCGCCGCCTGCACGGCGAAGGCAAGTTCGCGATTTTCATCAGCATGCTCAACGCCTACCCCCTCGGCCACGACCTGAGCCTGCTGGACCTGTGGACGGCGCGGGGCATGCGCATGTTCGGCTTCAGCTACATCGGCAACAACGACTGGGCCGACTCCTCGCGTCCGCTGCCGTTCTTCAACGACTCGCCCGATGCCCTGGGCGGCCTGTCGGACATCGGCAAGCAAGCGGTGGCGCGCCTGAACGACCTGGGCGTGATCATCGATGTGTCGCAGATGTCGACCCAGGCCCTGGAGCAAGTCGCACAACTGAGCCGCACGCCCCTGGTCGCCTCCCATTCGGCGCCACGGGCGATGGTGGACATCCCGCGCAACCTCAGCGACAAGGAAATGCAGCTGATCAAGGCCAGCGGCGGCGTGGTGCAGATCGTCGGTTTCTCCCAATACCTGCGCCCCCTGACACAAAAAACCCAGGACAAACTCAACGCCTTGCGCGAGCGTTTTGGTCTGCAACCGCTGCCCAACCTGGCGATGGCACTGATGCCCGGCGACCCCATCATCGCCGCCTGGCCCGAGCAGAAGTTCGGCCAGTACGCGAGCCAGCTCTACGCCATCCTGGAAGAAGAACCCAAGGCCAGCCTCAAGGACCTGGGGGATGCCATCGACTACACCGTGCGCAAGATCGGCATCGACCACGTCGGCATCAGTTCGGACTTCAACGAAGGCGGCGGTGTGAAAGGCTGGGAGAACGTCGGCGACATCCGCAACGTCACCGCCGAACTGCTGACCCGTGGCTACTCCGAAACCGACATCGCCAAACTGTGGGGCGGCAATTTCCTGCGGGTCTGGGATCAGGTCCAGAAAGCCGCACGCCCCGCCATCGCCTCGACCCAGAAGACCGTCCAGCCATGAATGAACGTCGCACCTTCCTGAAGCAGGCCGGGATCCTCGCCGCCGGCCTGCCCCTGGCCACCAGCCTGTCCGCCACGGCCAGTGCCGATCCTCTGCCGCCGCTGCCCAAGAATAAATGGGCACAACTGCGCTCGCTGTTCGACCAGGACCCGGACTACCTGCACTTCTCCAATTTCCTGGTCACCACCCACCCGCGCCCGGTGCGCGAGGCCATCGAAAAGCACCGCGCGGCCCTGGATAAAAACCCGGGGCTGTTGATGGACTGGGACCTGGGCGTCACCGAAGAGCGTGAGGAAAACGTGCGCATCTGGGCCGGCCGTTACCTGCAAGCCAGCCCGAAGCAGATCGCCCTCACCGGCAGCACCACCGAAGGCCTGTCGATCATCTATGGCGGCGTCCACGTGGCGGCCGACCAGGAAATCCTCACCACGGCCCACGAACACTACGCCACCCACACCATTCTCGACCTGCGCACCCAACGCAGCGGCACCCGGGTGCGCAAGATCAAGCTGTTCGACAACGCCCACGATGCCAGCCATGAACAGATCCTCACAGCCATCGACCGCAACATCCGCCCCGAGACTCGGGTGCTGGGCATGACCTGGGTGCACTCGGGCAGCGGCGTGAAGCTGCCCATCGACAAGATCGGCGCGCTGGTGGACAAGCACAACCAGGGCCGCAGCGAGGCGCAGCGTATCGTGTACGTGGTGGACGGCGTCCACGGGTTTGGCGTCGAGGACCTGAGCTTCCCGACGATGAACTGCGACTTCTTCATCGCCGGCACCCACAAGTGGATGTTCGGCCCACGGGGCACGGGGCTGGTGTGCAGCCGCAGCGAAGAGCTCAAGTACGTCACGCCGATCATCCCGACCTTTTCCGAAGCCACGGCGTTTTCCACCACCATGACGCCCGGCGGTTACCACGCCTTCGAGCATCGCTGGGCGGCGGACGAAGCCTTCAAGCTGCACCTGCAACTGGGCAAGGCCGAGGTGCAGGCGCGCATTCATACCCTCAACAGCTACTTGAAAAAACAGCTGGTGGCACAGCCGCAAATCGAGCTGGTCACGCCGCTGAGCCCGGACCTGTCCGCGGGTTTCACCTTCTTCCGGGTCAAGGGCCGCGACAGCGATGAGATCGCCGGCTACCTGATGAAGAACCGCGTGATCGCCGACGCCGTGCACCGCGATGCGGGGCCGGTGGTCCGTACCGCGCCGGGGTTGCTCAACAGCGAAGCCGAGATCGACCGCTTCATGGGCTTGCTGAGCAAGACACTCTGAACCTGACTTATCGAGAGAGACGGATGAACAGTTTTTCGTTGAAACTATTGCCGGCACTGACCCTCGCCGCCCTTTTGCCCTCCGGCGCCCAGGCCTCGCAACCGGGCCAGGTATTCCGTGACTGCAAGGACTGCCCGGAAATGGTCGTGCTGCCCACCGGCACCTTTCAGATGGGCACCCCGGAAGATGAAGTGGGCCGCGAACCCGACGAAGGTCCGATGCACCCGGTGACGTTTGCCAAGCCCCTGGCGATCAGCCGCTTCCAGGTGCTCAAGGGCGAATGGTTCGCCTACCTGCGCGACACCGGCTACACGATGCCCGACGGCGACAAGCGCCCCGGTCGCGCCTGTAAGGCGGGCATTCCGGATTACCAGGGCAGCGACCCACGCAAGCAATACACCGACCGACACCCGGCGGTGTGCATGGACTTCGCCGAGGCCAATGCTTACGTGGCCTGGCTATCGAAAAAAACCGGCAAACAGTACCGGCTGGTCAGCGAATCCCTGCGCGAGTACGCGGCACGCGGCGGCAGCGCCGGCCCGTTCCCCTTCCCGTTCGACGCAGGCAAGGAATACAGCATCGCCCAACACGCCAACACCTACGGTGCGGCGGACGGCTACAACTTCACCGCGCCGGCCGGCAGCTACGCGCCCAATGCCTTCGGCGTCTACGACATGCACGGCAACATCTACGAGTGGACGGCCGATTGCTACAACGACAGCTACGTCGGCGCACCGAGCGATGGCAGCGCCTGGCTGACCGGCAAGTGCGAGTTCAAGCGCATCCGTGGCAACGACTGGGGCGAAGCGCCGGTGTTCTCCCGCTCGGGCAACCGCAACGCGCTGGTGCCCAGCGATCGGGGTGACTGGATTGGTTTTCGGGTGGCGCGGGATATGTAATCAGCTGCCCGCCTGAAGACCCACTTTTGTGGCGAGGGAGCTTGCTCCCGCTGGGCTGCGTAGCGGCCCCAGATTTTGCGGTCGCTGCGCAACCGAGCGGGAGCAAGCTCCCTCGCCACAATAATGTGTGTCAGACGATTCCTCGTTAAATCCCCTGCCACAAAAGTGCGAGTTCAAGCGTATCCGTGGCAATGACTGGGGCGAAGCCCCGGTGTTCTCCCGCTCCGGCAACCGCAACGCATTGGTGCCCAGCGATCGGGGGGACTGGATTGGTTTTCGGGTGGCGCGGGATTTGTAATCAACTGCCCGCCTGAAGATCCGCTTTTGTGGCGAGGGAGCTTGCTCCCGCTGGGCTGCGCAGCAGTCCTGAAACCGGCTGCCGCTATTTGTCTGGCTCACCGCGTGAGGGCTTTTGGGGCTGCTGCGCAGCCCAGCGGGAGCAAGCTCCCTCGCCACAATAATGTGTGTCAGGCGAATCCTCGTTAAATCCCCTCTCCTACCAATCGTTCTACAGGTGGGCGCGCCCCAACCGGCGTGCCGCCGTCCTCCAGCCCATGCGGTGAATGCCCGCGCTGGCCTTCGCCCTTTCATCAAGCAGGGAAACCTCCATGAGCCAACCAACCCGCGGGGTGATCAATGAAATGTTCAGCCTGCTCAAACCCTTCCGGCTGATTGTCGTAGGTTCCATTCTCTTGGGCATGCTGGGCGGCCTGAGCATCACCGCCCTGCTGGCGACCATCAACGACGCCCTGAACGCCGCCACAACGCCCACGCCCCGGCTGCTGGCGACGTTCGCCGGGCTTTGCGCGGCGGCGCTGCTGGCCTCGATTCTGTCGGACATCGGCACCAACCATGTCGGCCAGAACATCATCGCCGAGCTGCGTAAGTCCCTGGGCAAGAAAGTCCTGCTGGCGCCCATCGAACAGATCGAACGCTATCGCAGCCATCGGCTCATTCCGGTCTTGACCCACGACGTCAACACCGTCAGCGACTTCGCGTTTTCCTTCGCGCCGCTGGCCATCGCCTTCACGGTCACCCTCGGTTGCCTGGGTTACCTGGCCTACCTGTCACTGCCGATGTTTTTGCTGCTGCTGGTGGCGCTGGTGATCGGCACGGTCGTGCAATACCTGGCGCGTGCCCGTGGCATCCGCGGTTTCGAAGCGGCCCGTGAGGCCGAGGATGCGCTGCAGAAACACTACGGCGCCATCGCCGCCGGGGCCAAGGAACTGCGCATTCATCGCCCACGCCGCCAGCGCATGTTCAGCCAGCGCATCGAAGCGACCGCCGACTACATCTGCGCGACCAACATCCGCTCGGTCAACACGTTCGTGGTGGCCAAGACCTTCGGCTCGATGCTGTTTTTTGTGGTCATTGGCCTGGTCCTGGCCCTGCAATCACTGTGGCTGGGCATCGATAAAACCGTGCTCAGCGGCTTCGTGCTAGTGCTGTTGTACATGAAGGGCCCGCTGGAATACCTGGTGATGACCTTGCCGGTGATCAGCCGGGCGAACATCGCCTTCAAGCGCATTGCCGAACTGGCCGAGCAATTCTCCTCACCCGAGCCGCACCTGCTGCTCAACGACAAGCACCTGCGCAAGCCCACGATCCAACAGCTGGAACTGCGTGATGTGCACTACGCCTTCCCGGTGGTCGAAGGCAGCCAACCCTTCGCCCTGGGACCGGTCAACCTGTCCATCGCCCAAGGTGACATCGTGTTCATCGTCGGCGAAAACGGTGGAGGCAAGACCACGCTGATCAAACTGCTGCTGGGCCTCTACTTCCCCCAGGGTGGTGAAATCCTCCTCGACGGCGCGCCGGTAGGGGCCGCTCAACGGGACGATTATCGCCAGTTGTTCACCACGATCTTTGCCGACTACTACCTGTTCGATGAGCTGGTCCAGGGCGATCAACAGGTGCCCAAGGACGCCAACCGCTACCTGGAGCGCCTGGAAATCGCCCACAAGGTCAGCATCCGCGACGGTGCCTTCAACACCACCGATCTGTCCACCGGTCAGCGCAAACGCCTGGCGTTGCTCAATGCCTGGCTCGAGGAGCGTCCCGTGCTGGTGTTCGACGAATGGGCCGCCGACCAGGATCCGCTGTTCCGGCGGGTGTTCTATACCGAACTGCTGCCGGAACTGAAGGCGCTGGGCAAAACCATCATCGTCATTTCCCACGACGACCGCTATTTCGACATCGCCGATCAACTGGTCCGGATGCAGGCCGGTCAGGTGATCAGTGAAAAAGCTCCGGCGGCGTTTGCCTGAACCCGCCCGACGCAATGCTGTTTACCGCGAGAACACCATGAACGAACTGCTAGATGATGATCTGCTGACGCTGCTGCTTGATGACCTGGCGGGCGACACGCACGCCAGCTCCAGCCGCCGCCGACTGGACCGCGCCCCCCTGTCTTTCGCCCAGCAACGCTTGTGGTTGGAGCACCAGCGTGACCCGGCCCGTTCGGCCTACAACCTGCCACGGGCCCTGCGCCTGAGCGGTGAGCTCGATGCCGACGCCCTGGAACAGGCCCTGAATCGGGTCATCGACCGACACGACATCCTGCGTACCGCGTTCAATGACATCGACGGCGCGCCGGTCCAGGTCGTCGAGCGCGACGCCTGCCTCGTCCTGCACCGGGAAGACCTCGGCGCCCTCGCCCCCCAGGCGCGTGCCTCGGCACTCTCACAGCGCATCGAGCTGCACGCCCGGCAACCGTTCGACCTCAGCCGCGCGCCGCTGATGCGGGCCACGCTCCTGAGGCTGGACAGCGCCGAACACGTGCTGCTGCTCAACATGCATCACATCGTCTCCGATGCCTGGTCCAACACGATCCTCATGCAGGACATGACCCAGGCCTATGCCCGTGCGGTGCTCGACGATCCGACACCGCTGCCGCCGTTGCCCATGCAATACGCCGACTACGCCACCCGCCAGCGAGGCGAGTATTTACAAAGCACGGCCTGCCAACGCAGTGGCGAATACTGGAGTCGCTACTTGGGGCAGGACCTGCCCACGTTGGAGCTGCCCCAGGATTTCCCCCGCGCCACGGGCCAGCAACATATGGCCGGACGCGTACATCTGTCACTTGCCCCCGCAATGGCCCAGGCCCTGGACACGTTCTGCCAACGCCAGGGGCTGACGCCTTTCGTGGTGGCGCTGGGGGCCTGGCAAATGTTGCTGGGCCGGTACAGCAACCAGGACGATTTCACCGTCGGCGTCCCCAACGCCAACCGCAACAGCCATGAAAGCCAAGACCTGGTAGGTTTTTTCGTCAGCAGCCAGGTGTATCGCACACGAATCGACTCGAGCCGCAGCGGGCTGGATTTTCTGCGGGATCTGCGCGGGCAGTCCCTCGCCGCCCTTGAACATGCCGACTACCCGCTGGAGCTGATCCTCGATCAACTGCAACACCCCGGCGCACAGGGCTTGTTCCAGGTCTTGTTCAACTGGCGCACCGGCTCACCGGCCCTGCCGATCTCCCCCAAAGGCGAACTGGCCCTGGAATTTCTCGACACAGGCGACAGCCAGGCCAAGTTCGACCTGTCGCTGGATGTCGACTATTCACAACAGCAGATAGTGGCGACCTTCGAATACAGCCGTGATCTCTATCGCACTGACACCATCGAGCGCATGGCCGAGCACTGGCAGAACCTGTTGCGGGGCCTGATCGAAACACCTGAACGCGCCCTCGGCGAGCTGCCATTGCTCAGTGCTGATGAACGCCAGCTCACCCTGCACGACTGGAACCGCCAGCCGACCCAACTGCCCCGTGGGCGTTGCCTGCACCAGGTGATCGAAAGCCATGCCGCCACCACGGGCGACGCCATCGCCCTGACGTTTGAAGGGCTGCACATGAGCTATGCCGAGCTCAACCGACGGGCCAACCAATTGGCCCACCGGCTGATCGAGCAAGGCGTCGGACCCGACGTACTGGTCGGCATCGCCGTCGAGCGCACACCGCAGATGATCATCGGCCTGCTGGCAATCCTCAAGGCCGGCGGTGCCTACGTGCCACTGGACCCGGCCTACCCGGCTGACCGCCTGGCGTACATGATCGAGGACAGTGGCGTGACGCAGATCCTGACCCAGACTCATCTGCGTGAGTCGCTGGCGCTGCCCGCTGGCATAGGCTGCCTGTTGCTGGATTCGGGCGACGCCGATAGCGCCTATCCCGAACACAATCCGGATGTGCCGATACACCCGGATAACCTGGCGTACGTGATCTACACCTCAGGCTCGACCGGCAAGCCCAAGGGCGCACTGCTCGCGCATCACAACGTCAGCCGCTTGTTCCAGGCCACGGAGCACTGGTTCAGCTTCGATCACCAGGACGTCTGGTGCCTGTTTCATTCCTATGCCTTCGACTTTTCCGTGTGGGAGATTTTCGGCGCGTTGCTGCACGGCGGCCGACTGGTCATCGTGCCCCACGCCGTGAGCCGTTCGCCGCAGGAGTTCTACGCCCTGCTTTGCCAGGAAAGCGTTACGGTGCTCAACCAGACACCTTCGGCGTTCAAGTCGTTGTTGCAGGTCGCCTGCGACGCTCACCAGCCGCTTGCTCATCGGTTGCGGCAGGTGATTTTTGGCGGCGAAGCGATTGACGTGCAGAGCCTGCGCCCCTGGTTCGAACGTTTCGGCGACCAATCGCCGCAATTGATCAATATGTATGGCATCACGGAAACCACGGTCCATGTCACCTGGCGACCGCTGTCGATCGGCGACTTGCACAGCGAGACCGCGAGCCCGATCGGCCAGCCCATCGTCGACCTGTCCTGGTACTTGCTCGACGCGCACCTGAACCCGGTCCCCAAGGGGTGCATCGGTGAGCTGTATGTCGGCAGGGCCGGCCTGGCTCGTGGCTACCACCAGCGCGCCGACCTGACCGCCAGCCGGTTTATCCCCGATCCGTTCGATCCGCTGCCGGGTGGCCGCCTGTATCGCACCGGCGACCTGGCGCGCTACCGCACCGACGGCAGCATCGAGTACATCGGGCGCCTGGATCATCAGGTCAAGATCCGCGGATTCCGCATTGAATTGGGCGAAATCCAGGCACGTTTGCAAACGCTGCCGGCGGTCCAGGATTGTGTGGTGCTGACCCATGACGGCCCGACCGGCCTGCAACTGGTCGCCTACGTGATCGCCACGCAGCCGCCCAGCGCCGAGTTACGCGAAGGTTTGTTGAGCGCGCTCAAAGCGCAGCTGCCGGACTACATGGTGCCCAGCCACCTGCTGTTCATCGACCGGTTCCCTCTCAACGCCAACGGCAAACTCGACCGCAAGGCCTTGCCGGAGCCTGACGCCAGCCTCCGGCATTCGAACTACGTAGCGCCCCGCACTCAGTTGGAAGAGGCCCTGGCGCAGCTCTGGCAACAGTCCCTCAAGGTTGAGCGCGTGGGTGTCAACGACAGCTTCTTTGAACTGGGCGGGCATTCGATCCTGGCCATCGAGCTGATCGCCAACCTCAAGGCCCGCCTGAATATCACGGTGCGGCTGCAAGAGCTGCTGGCCCACCCGAGCATCGCCGAGTTGGCCCTGTTCATTTCGCAAAAACATCGGGAGCAGACCCCATGCCTTGTGGAATTGAACAACGCCCCCGCCAGCGCACCGCAGTTATTTTGCCTGCATCCCAGTGGGGGCATCGTCTTCTGCTATCAGCCACTGGCGCGCAAACTCCAACACCGGGCGCGCACCTTTGGCGTCATGCACCGTGGCTTCAGCGAGCCCCATGCGAGCCCTGAAGCCTGGCGCGAGATGATCGCCGACTACAGCCGGGAAATCGTCAACGCCCAGCCCCAGGGCCCGTATTACCTGATGGGCTGGTCCTTGGGCGGGACCATCGCCCTGGACATTGCGGCGACGCTGGAAAGCCAGGGCCATACGGTGAGTTTCCTTGGCCTGGTGGACAGCACGATTCCGGAACACCTGTACCCGGCAACCCTATCGCGTCATCGGCATTTGCCAGGCGATGGGCAAACCGACCCGGCCTCCCAGGATCTGCTGGGGGCCATCGAATACTTCGATCTGCTGTTTCCAACCCTCACCGAGCGCACGGCGGCTTACCGGCAACAGAACCCCGACAGCACGGTCCAGGCATTCCACGAATGGGCCGCCAGCCAGATCGAGCCGGGGCGAGGCGACTTGTTGTCAATCGTGCAGAGCGTCAAGGATGAAGTCATGAACGCCCAGGCGTTCTCGGTGCATGATCGGTTGCTGGAAGCGTTTGACGCATTCACCTTCAAACCGGTACGGGTACGCCCGAGCTGCTGGTGGACCCAGGCGGAAAAAACGCCGGAAGAACTGGCCTTCTGCGAGAGTTTGATCAAGGGTTATAGCCTAACTGGGGAGCTGCATTGCTCGGTGTATTCCCCGCTGCGCCATCGCAGCATGATCTTTGATGAGACGTTGCTCGATTCGCTGATCGAGGCTTTTCTGAGCAGCACGACACACGATAAGTAGGGTCAAGCGCGA